>NZ_JANPCM010000494.1:0-6586 GCF_031430955.1 Ferruginibacter sp. | reverse complement strand
ATTATGAAGGTGCCCAATTTAATAACAACACATTTTTATCCCTTGCAGGAAATTATTTTATTAATTACAATACCAGAATTTTTTTGAACCTCTACAGCAATTTGAATGTTGCTAAAAACAGTAATGCAGATTTCAATACCGCCGTCTCAGCCAGTTTTGCATTTGGTTTTCAACATTATTTAAGATAGTAAAAAATATTTTTTTACTTATCCTGTTTGTGTGCTGCAAGTTGTTTATTTTGTGGCTGCATGTTTTTAATTTACTCTCATACCACTTGTCCCCGATTACAGTACAGCTGTAATTTTATTTTTAAAGAATTATTGGGGATTGATTTTGCAATAACCATCGACTCGGAAGAATTTAAAAACTACGAAGGTGTAAAAATTAATTACAGCAACCAGCAATTCCAATTCTCCACTTTTAATATTACACCGCATAGTTTATTATTTGAAACAGAAATAAAAGCACAGCAAATAAATTGTTTTGAAAATAATAGTTGCAAAGCATTTTTTAAAATAACTAATGCTGACTTTGCATTTGATATTTTTGCCGCTACTTTTTATTTACTCAGCCGCTACGAAGAATATTTACCGCATACAAAAGATATGTATGGCAGGTATGCACACGAAAATTCGCTGGCATTTAAAGAAGGGTTTTTGCAATTACCATTGATAAATATTTGGGTAAAGAATTTTGTAACCGAGATTAAGAAAAAATATCCAATATTCAATATTCAATGCTCAATGTTCAACTTTTTACCAACCTACGATATTGATATTGCATTTTCTTATAAATATAAAGGGCTGCTTAGGAATATTGGAGGATTTTTACAATCGCCTTCTTTACAAAGAATAAAAGTTTTATTGGGCTTACAAAAAGATCCGTTTGATATTTACAGTTGGTTAAATGATTTACACCAGCAAAATAAATTGCAGCCCATCTATTTTTTTTTAGTGGCGGAAAAAAACAGCCAGTATGATAAAAATATTTTACCGCATAAAGATGCGATGTGGCAATTGATAAAGCAACATGCAAAAAAATATTTAGTGGGCATTCATCCAAGCTGGCAAAGCGGCGATGATGAAAAATTATTAAATAATGAAATAAAACAATTGCAGGCAATGGCTGAAGGGTCTTCTATCCACCATCAACCATCAACTATCAACTGCTCCAGGCAACATTATATCCGTTTTAATTTTCCGGAAGGTTATCAAAAATTAATTGAAGCAGGCATTACTGAAGATTACAGTATGGGATACGGCAGCATCAATGGTTTCAGGGCATCAGTTGCATCATCTTTTTTTTGGTACGATCTGCAGCATGAACTGCAAACTGATTTACGCATTCATCCTTTTTGTTTTATGGATGCCAATTCTTTTTACGAGCAGCAATTTTCTGCAGCACAGGCTTATAAAGAAATGATGCACTACTACAAAATTTGTAACAAAATAAACGGCACTTTAATTACCATCTGGCATAATAATTTTTTAGGAACTGCGAAAGAGTTTGAAGGCTGGAAGGAAGTGTATGAGCAATTTATAGGGGTCGTGAGCCGTGAGATATGAATGGTCAATGGTAAATGTGTTCTATCCATGAAAAAGTAAGAGAAAATTTTATACTTTATTTGCCCTTGCATCTGCCTGAATATTTTTATCCGTCTTTACTTTATCCCAATATTTTTTTGCTACCATCAGCATACCAAAACTTTCTCCTTCGTATTTATTTAAATGTTTGTGGTGCATTTTGTGTGCCCAGCGAATAGTTTTAATATAAGAGTTATTGCTTCGGGTAAACCATTTAAAACGCTGGTGAATAATTACTTCATGTACTATAAAATAAGCCAGGCCGTACAATGCAATACCAAAACCTATTGCGGCAACCCAGTACAATTTATTTTGCAGGCCAAGCATAATGCACAACCAGCTTGGTATGGCAAATATTAAAAAAAATGCGTCGTTCTTTTCAAATGTATGGCCGGTGGGTTTATGATGATCTTCGTGCAGGTACCACAAAAACCCATGCATAACAAAGCGATGGGTAAGCCATGTAATGCCTTCCATTATAAAAAAAGTTATTAAAACAATTGCTATAAATAAAAACCAGTTCATCTTAATTTAAAAATATCCTTAACAGTAAAAAAAACATTACCTGTATCATTAACAAATGTACTGCGAATTTGTTTTGCTTGTTAAATTTAAAGAGATGAAAAATTGTTAATAATAGAACGCTGACAATAAACCAGCATAAATAATTATAAAAAGGAATTTCGCCGTTCCATTTCCAGTAGCCCAATTGTACCGCTACGGGTTCCATTAACCAATCAAAAAAAACAGCCAGTGTGGCACCGTCTACTATTACGGAAAGTGCCTTGAGCCGCATAGGTGGTGTGGCAGTCTCCAGCGAAATTTTATCAATAGCTTTTACGAGCAGGGTATTAATGCTTATGCCGCAGCAGTAAATTATTATAAACCAGTTTACACCAATTATTAGCGGCACATTTTTTACTTTAAAGCCCAGCACATTATCATAACTGTAATCTCCAAATAATAATTTTGTATTTACGCCAATCATTTCAACTCCAATACCAACTGTAATGGTTAATAATAAAAATAACCCAAACAAGTAATTTTTTTCGTTTTGTGTCCAAAGCAATAACGCAAACATCAACAGTAAATTAAAAGCAGTTGATTGAATGATAAAATTATTTTTAAATACAGCTATTCCTAAAAAGCCAATAGTATGAAATAGAATTGCAATGGCAGTGGCTATTTGATATTTAGAAAATTTAATGGGCACGGTTTTCATTTTTAATTAACTCACTTACAATTTTTGCACTTTGTAAACATAAAGGAATACCACCACCGGGATGTACACTTCCACCACAATAATATAAATTTTTAACTACGCCTGTAAAATTAGGATGCCTTAAAAAGGCCGCCAGTTTTGAGTTTGAGCTGGTACCATACAAAGAGCCCTGGTACGAAGCAGTTTTATTTTCTATTGCTATTGGATCAAGTATTTCCTCGGTTTCAATAAAAGATTCTATATCAGTTTTTAAAATACGATTGAGCTTTTCAATAATTTTTTTTCTGCCCTCCTGTTTAATCACCTCCCAATTTTGTCCCACATTTGCAGGTACATTTATCATTACAAACCAGTTCTCTTTTCCCTTGGGCGCCATGCCAGCTTCCATTTTAGAAGTGATATTTATATAAACTGTTGGGTCGCTGTATAAAGTTTTCTTTTTAAACAAACAGTCAAATTCAGCAGCATAATTGTTGCTAAAAAATATGTTGTGTAATTGTAATTGATCAAATTCTTTATTTATTCCCCAGTAAAAAACCAGTGCACTGCTGCTGCGTTCCTGTTTTAAAATTTCCTTAGCTTTATGTTCATTATTCATCAATACTTTATAAGTAAAATAAACATCCATATTACTTACCACTATATCTGATTTTATGTTTTCATTATTTACTACAACCCCTCTTACCTTTTCTTCGTAATAAATTATTTTTTGTACCCGTGAATTAAAATAAAATTGCACCCCTTTTTTTAAAGCTAAATTGTATAAAGCATTTGTAATACTAATCATTCCGCCGGCAGGATAAAAAACGCCTTCATTATACTCCAGATGAGGAATTAAACTCAGCATGCCTGGTGCTTTGTAAGGGTTGCTGCCATTATATGTTGCATAACGGTTAAATAATTGCACCGCTTCTGCGGATTTAAATTTTGTGCTGTTGTATTTATTTAAAGTTTTAAAAAGATAGCTGTATTTGGTTGCCGCCAATGCTTTAAAAACACGTTTGTTCAACCATGTTCTTCTTTTATGTAAAGAGTGGTTTAAAAAAATGCTGCCAATATTATCATATGTTTTTTTGGATTCACTTAAATACTTTGTAACTGTATTGGATGATTCGCCTAATACATTTTCCAGCTCTTTCCCAAAATTTTCAGGATTGGTAAATGCATTTACTATTTTACTATTTTCATAAAAATATTTACAGGCAATGTCAACAGGTTTATAACTGAAATAATTTTCTAATGGCTCACCGGCAATTTTAAATAACTCCTCAATATTTTTTGGTTGTATAAATAAAGACGGCCCTGCATCAAAACGAAATCCATCTTTTTCAAAAGCTGTTAACTTACCACCCGGGTAATTATTTTTTTCGTACACCGTTACAGCAAAACCTTCCACTGCAAGCCTGATGGCTATTGCCAAACCGGCAACACCACTGCCAATTATTACAGCTGTTTTATCCTTTAGTTGCAAATTATGCATGAGAAGCAAATGTAGTTTAAAAGCTTTTAGTTTTTAAACGTTTGCAGAGAGATATTCTTGTAATTTAGGGAAAGCAATTTTAAACCACTCCGTATATTTTTGCGGATGCGATTGCAGTGAGTTTTTTATTTCTTCCATACTCATAAAGCAGTAATCTGCTACTTCATCTTTATCAGGTAAAATTTGTCCTTCATATTCACCAACAAAAACATGATCGTATTCGTATTCTGTTAAACCATTATCAAAAGCTACTTTATAAACAAACTCAAATGCTTTTTTTAATGGTATGGTAAACCCCATTTCTTCCTGCAATCTTTTTGCAGCGGCAGTTATTGTTTCCTGATTAAAATACGGATGGCTGCAGCAGGCATTCGTCCACAAGCCCCCGCTATGGTATTTAGTAAAAGCTCTTTGCTGTAATAACATTTCGCCTTTTTTGTTAAAAATAAAAACACTGAAAGCCCTGTGCAGCATTGCTTTTTGATGGGCTTCCATTTTATCAACAGTACCCACCGGCACATCATTCTCATCCACTAAAATTAATTTATTCAAAATGGTAAGTGTATTTTTTAAAGAATGAAACTTCGGCGGTTAACAAACTAAAGGATTTATAAAATATTAAATTGGGTCCTTATTCCGGCTTTAGCTAAAATAAACATTTTTGAATAATTCGGGATACGGATTCGCTGCTCCATAATTTTTGCCGGCTGCACTTTTTTTATCTTTTTAAATAAAGACAAATAATATTTATACGCCACGTAAACACCAAATCTTGCTTTTACAGGTAAATTTAAAATCCCTTGATATGCGTTTATAAAATCTGTTGCAATTTCATTTTCTATCTGCAGTTTCATTGAAGGGGTAAAATTTTTAAAATCCATGTTGGGGAAATACGTTCTGTTTAATTCCTGGTAATCGGCTTTCACATCTCTTAAAAAATTTACTTTTTGAAAAGCGGCACCTAAAGATTGTGCAGCAGGTTTTAATTTTTCATACATCATTTTGTCCCCTTCGCAAAAAATATACAAGCACATTAACCCTACTACTTCTGCGCTGCCATAAATGTAGGCAGCATAACCTTCTGTATCGTATTGGGCTTTACTTAAATCTGCTTCCATACTTTTAAAAAATGCTTCAATTAATTTTTTATCTACCTGGTATTTATTAACCGTTAATTGAAAACTATGCAGCACCGGATTTAAACTTATTCCTCTTTCAAGAGCGTTGTACGTATCTGTTTTAAACTCCTCCAGCAATTGCTGTTTATCGTAATTATGAAAGGTATCCACAATTTCATCTGCAAATCTTACAAAACCATAAATGTTATAAATAGGTGTACGCAAATCTTTATGCAGCAATTTTATAGCGCTGCTGAAAGAAGTGCTGTACGTTTCAGTAGTTATTTTACTGCACTGCTCACTGGTGTTATGAAAAAGCTTCATCATAAATGATAAGAAAAATATTGATTTTAACTTTATCCGTATTCTTTAATTACTAAATTCATTTACTATTTCTTTTGCCACCACTTCACCGCTTATTAAACTGGGTGGCACACCCGGTCCCGGCACTGTTAACTGCCCGGTATAAAATAAATTTTTTACTTTTTTACTTTTACAGGATGGCTTTAAAACCGCTGTTTGCATTAAGGTATTTGCCAAACCATAAGCATTGCCTTTAAACGAATTATAATCACTTACGAAATTACTCACTGAGTAAGATTTTTTATAAATAATGTTTCTTTTAATATCCTGTCCAGTTCTGTTCTCAAACCTTGCAATAATATTTTCAAAATACTTTTCTCTTAATTCCTCTGTGTCTCCCTGTAAACCGGCGGCAACAGGTATAAGAAAAAACAAATTTTCAAAACCATCCGGCGCTGTTGTGGTATCAGTTACCGAAGTTACGCTTACATAAAACAACGGATTTTCCGGCCACTTTGGTTCGGTATAAATTTCTGCGCCATGTACACCGAAATCTGTATCAAAAAATAACGAGTGGTGCAAAACATTATTTAATTTTTTATTCAACCCAATGTAATATAATAAACAACTGGGCGCCATCACTCTTTTGTTCCAGTATTCATTGGTATAAGTTCTGCATTCTTCGGGTAATAATTTTGTTTCTATAAAATTATAATCGGCGGCACCTATTACCACATCGGCTGGCAAGTTGATGGTTGATGGTTGATAGTTGATAGTTGTTTGAGCAGTTACAACATTAGCTTTGTTGTTATCAACTTCAATATTTGTTACATCACAATCAAAACAAAACTTCACACCTAATTCTTTTGCCAAATTAAAT
>NZ_JANPCM010000493.1:0-3412 GCF_031430955.1 Ferruginibacter sp. | reverse complement strand
CTGTTGCAACGGTATTAGGCAATGGCCGTTTTTTTACCATGCGGCAAAATTATAAAACACAAAAGCACAATACATTCGGTTATCCAAAATTATTATTGCAATTAGAAATTGAATATGCCGATGGCAGTAAAAAAATAATTGTAAGTGATGAAAGCTGGAAACTGAATGTTGATGGCCCGATAAGAACCAACAATGAATATGATGGCGAAGAGTATGATGCCACTAAAGAATTTATTGGCTGGCAGCGGGCGGGGTTTGATGATAACAAATGGTTACAACCTGAATTAGTAGCAGCGCCATTGGGGAAAATGACAGCGCAAATGAGTGAGCCAATGAAAGTGATGCGGTATATTAAACCAACGGAAGTTAAAAAACTGCCGGGTGGAAAGTATATAATTGATATGCAGCAGAATTTTTCGGGATGGATAAAACTAAATGGGTTAAATGGAAAGAAAGGGGAAAAAGTAGTGATGCGTTTTGGCGAAAGTTTACAACCTGACGGAGAGTTATTTGTTGATAACCTGAGGGATGCAAAAGTTACGGATGTATATACATTAAAAGGCGTAAAAGGAGAAAGTTGGCACCCGAGTTTTGTATATCATGGCTTCCGCTATGTAGAAATTTCTTCTTTTCCCGGACGGCCTTACCCACAAAATTTTATTGGAGAAGTGGTGTATGATGCAATAGAAACTACAGGATATTTTCAAACATCCAATGCAACCATAAATAAAATTTATAAAAATGCCTGGTGGGGCATTGCTTCTAATTATAAAGGTATGCCGGTAGATTGTCCGCAACGCAACGAACGACAGCCATGGCTGGGCGACAGGGTAATTGGTGCACAGGGCGAAAGTTTTATGTTTGATAACGCCAGGCTGTACGCTAAATGGATGGATGATATTGAACAGTCGCAAAGAGAAGATGGAGCAATACCTGATGTAGCGCCCGCCTTTTGGAATTATTATTCCGATAATGTTACCTGGCCTGCAGCTTTTATCACTATCAGTAATAATTTATATAATCAATTTGGCGATGTTAAACCAATACTGAAGAATTATGCAGCTATGAGAAAATGGATGCTGTACATGAAACAAAAATATTTGGTTGATCATATTATGACCAAAGATAAATATGGCGACTGGTGTGTGCCGCCTGAAAGTTTACAGCTCATCCATGCAAAAGATCCGGCCAGGCTTACCGATGGAAAATTAATTGCCACGGCATATTATTATAAATTACTTTCTTACATGCAACGTTTTGCAAACTTAACAGGAAATAAAAATGATGTTGAAATGTTTTCGGTATTAAGCGACAGTATTAAAGCATCATTTCAAAAAGTATTTTATAATCCACAGCAAAAATATTATTCCAATAATACTGTCACAGCAAATTTGTTGCCTTTATATTTTGGCATTACGCCTGATTCTTTAAAAGCAATTGTGTTTGAAAAGATCAGGCAAAAAATTCATGTTGAAAATCACGATCATATCAGCACCGGTTTAATTGGTACACAATTTTTGATGAGGGGGTTAACAGAATATGGCTATGCTGATTTAGCCTACACTTTAGCCAGCAATACAACTTATCCCGGTTGGGGTTATATGGCCGAAAATGGCGCCACTACCATTTGGGAATTATGGAATGGCAACACCGCCGATCCGGGAATGAATTCTCAAAATCATATCATGTTACTCGGAGATTTAATTACTTGGTATTATGAAAATCTTGCTAGCATACGCACCAGCAAAAATGATGTGGGGTTTAAAAAAATAATTATGAAACCCGTTTTTCCTGATGGGTTACAATTTGTGAATGCCTCTTATAAAAGTGTATACGGTTTAATTAAAAGTGATTGGAAAAATAATATTGATAAATTGGAATGGGCTGTTTCTATTCCTGCAAATACTGCTGCCACAATTTACATTCCTGCAAACAGTGCGGATGAAATTTTTGAAAGCGGAAAATCAGTTGTAACAAACAAGGGTATAAAATTTATAAAAATGGATAATGGCGCTGCAGTGTTTGAAATTGGTTCTGGTAATTATTCATTTATTAGAAATAAGAATTTTAAGAAAGGCATATTGAAAGATGAATTTATTTTTAACAACGCAGTTTTCCCTGAAAGCCATGCAGCTACAATTGCTGAAACACCAGGCGGCTTAATTGCAGCATGGTTTGGTGGTACTAAAGAAGGTAATAAAGATGTGTGCATTTACACCAGCACATTTGTAAATAATAATTGGACTGTTCCAGTAAAAGTTGCTGATGGTATTATTAATGATACGCTTCGTTATCCCTGTTACAATCCTGTTTTGTATTACGCCAAAAATGGAGAGCTGTTATTATTTTATAAAATTGGCCCCAATGTAGCAGGATGGAAGGGCTGCATGATGCGTAGCAATGATGATGGCAAAATATGGAGCAGCAGGGAAAATTTACCCGAAGGTTTTTTAGGCCCGATAAAAAATAAATCGGTTTTAATTAATGATGTTTTAGTTTGCCCTTCCAGCACAGAAAAAGATGGATGGAAAGTGCATTTTGAATACAGCAAAGACAATGGTAAAACCTGGACAAAGTCTGCAGCTATCAATGACGGAAAAATTATGTCTGCAATTCAACCAAGTATTTTAAATTATAAAGATGGACAATTACAGGTGTTGTGCAGAAGCAAAAACAGAACTATTAACGAAAGCTGGAGTACTGATGGAGGTAAAACATGGAATGCAATGACGGCATCAGCATTACCCAATAATAATTCTGGTACCGATGCAGTAACACTAAAAGATGGAAGGCAATTGCTGGTGTACAATCATGTAAAGCCAGCAGAAAATTTGCCGAATGGTAAAGGTGCAAGAACCCCGTTGAATGTTGCCATATCTGATGATGGAAAAAAATGGTTTGCTGTTGCCCTGCTGGAAGATTCACCCATCAGTCAGTATTCTTATCCATCTGTTATACAAACAAAAGATGGCCTGGTGCATATTGTTTATACGTGGCGCAGAGAAAAAATAAAACATGTGGTGATTGATGTTTCAAAAATTGAAAGGAAAGAAATTGTAAATGGGGAGTGGCCCGGGGTTATGAATGTTGTAATGAAACCTTCTGATGATTAGGGATTGCCACGCAAAGAAACACAGGAGTAAAACCGCAACGAAAATAAAAGTCAGCTGTATTTTTAAAACAGCTCCGTAGGAGCTAAAGGTGGGTAGGAAAAAAATGATCATCGAATAAAATCGTTCCGCAGGAATCCCGATTATGATCGGGAGTGCATTTACAAAACATCATTAGTAAAACATAATTAAAGCTCAATAAAGATTTACTTTTGAAGAGTGCGACCCTATTGAAGCCAAATAGAAATCATGCAGCCTGGCCCCAAAAAATAAAACATAATCTTCTCCATTTCCCTTTCGCC
>NZ_JANPCM010000492.1:0-4063 GCF_031430955.1 Ferruginibacter sp. | reverse complement strand
CTCTGCATCTAACACACCGTTTTCGCTTTTGCTGGTAAGACATTTAAAAATAGGATCATTATCATCGCCTTTTAACTAAACTATTGCTGCCATAGGAAAAGTAACGCCATAATTCTTTTTACAAAATTACTGTATTTCGGTATTGGTACCCGGCTCCTGACCACCAAAGTTGTTGGCAGGAAAACCTACAATAACTAATTTGTTCTGGTATTTTTTATACAAAGCTTCCAACCCTTCGTATTGTGTGGTATAGCCGCATTTAGAAGCAGTGTTTACTATTAATATTTTTTTGCCTTTGAATTTTGAAAAGTCAATAGTTTGTCCATCCAAAGCTTCTACTTTAAAATCGTAGATAGATTTTGCGGCAATCATTGCAGGAGTTACTGTTTCGTTATTCATAACTGCAGTATCGATACTATTCGTTTGTGCTGCACAGGATAATAATGTTGCGGCAATGGCAATAAATTTTAACATGATTTAATTTTTAGTGAGTAATTTAATAACATTGAAATAAGACAATTGTTTAAGCAATTATGCTGCCAACTTGTTTTTAGATGCTAAACTTACGTAAAACAACTTGTGACAGTTTTATTGTTTTTCATAACATCCTAAATCCGGCAGCCCAATATTTCTATTTTTGTCATCTAAATCTTTCATTAAAATAGGGATATTTGCGATTCCTTTATTAACTCCCGGTGCATTATTGTTTGAAATTCTAAAATTATACATCCGCTTCGGCACATCAATACTATCAAATAATGGATTTTGGTTTTTTAGGTTGTTGGTTAATGTGCTGTTAGTTGGGTCGCTTCCTCTGTATAAATTATTTTCGAACAAAACAGTAAAAGTATTGACACCTTGTTTATTTACGGTTATTTCATTATTTACAAATCCTGAGCTATCAGCCCAAAAAATGCAATTGCGAAATACGGCATTTAAATTAGCGGTAATTGTTGAGCCACCCTGGGCCGCAAAATTATTTACGGTTAATAAAGGGTTTTTATGATTAATATATAAATTAGAATATGCCGCAACAGTACAATTAGTAAAATTATAATCGCCGCCATAAACCAATGCGACATTACTGCCGCAGTTACTTATTAAACTGTTATTAATTTGCAAACTGGTATTGGCACAAAGTATGCCTGCATCGTAAGCATTATCAATTTTGCATTGCTGTAAAATTAATTTTGGATTTGAATTGATTGATGGCGCAGTTACAACCACAGCCTGGTATGCATTTTTAATTATCGCAAATTTCAGCACATTATTTTTACTGTTGTTTCTAAAATAAATACCAGGCCAGCCTGCAGGCAGATCTTTATAATCATTATCTAAACGGTCGCCGGCAAAAACTACTTCATTATTTTTTGTCCCGTTAATTATAAGTGTGCCATCTACAATAAATGGCGCATCTGCATGACAATAAATTTTTGTACCGGGTTGTATAGTTAATGTAGCTGTTGTATCAATGCGAATACTCTTAAGAATTACATAAGGCAAAGTATTAGTCCATGTTACATTGCCGGTAATTACTTTATTGGATAAAAAATTAGCATTTTGCCCATATGCCTGCAATTGTACAAAACGGTTATTACCATTATAACTTATTAAAATACTATCGCTGATAATAAAAGGAAGATTGGCAGCGTTGGGATTTATTGATACCGATACAAAAACATAAATGCTGTCGTTGGCATCCAATTCAATATTGTTTGCTTCGGTAATATTGTTGCCATTAATATTTATTTTAAATGAAGATGCTGCACCACCTCCTAATTTAATTTTACTTAATTGCAGCTTTTGATTGTTCTCATTAATTATTTTAAAAGACTTTGTTATTGAGCCAGTAGTGGTAAAAACGGTATCGTATTTTAAAGAGTCGGCGGTAATGCTAAGCCTTGCATTAGGTGCTGTAATAAAACTATCTTTTTTACAAGAAGACACAATAAGCAAAAGGCAGCAGGTAATGGGCAATAAATAATTGGCAACAGACAACGGGCAATAAGCAAATAAATACCTCTTCATAATTCAAATTTAAAGTAAAACTATTTAGCAGCATGCGCTAAAGTGGCAATATATAATTTTGCCCCTTCTGTTTGTAAAATAACACTGCCGCAGGCTTCTAAAGTTGCACCGGTAGTTATTACATCATCTACCAGTAAAATGTTTTTTCCTTTTAAGGTTTCAGGGTTTTTTATTTTAAAACTGCCTTCCACATTTTCCCATCTTTCTGTACGATGCTTTCGGGTTTGTGTTTCGGTAAATTTTTGGCGAATTACATTGTCATTTAAAACAGGAATATTCATTACTTCACTCATTCCATTGCAAATTATTGTTGCCTGATTGTATCCACGTTTATGTTCTTTATCGGGGTAAAGCGGCAAAGGAATTAAGTAATCAATATTATTAAATCGGTTTGATGCTGATAATGTTTTACCCATTAACTCCCCTAAATAAAAACCAATAGCAGTATTGTTTTTATATTTTAATTGGTGAATGAGTTGCTGTATTAAAAATTCTTTTGAAAAATAAAATTCGCTGTGCGCTGCAGTAATGGGTATGCGTCCCCAAAATATTTTTTCTACCGGGTTATTATTATGCTGTGCAAAATTGGTGTGGGGTAAATTGTTGATGCAATGCAGGCAGAGCAAATTATCTTGTTGCAATAAATCGCTTCCGCAACCCGTGCATACGTGTGGGTAAAAGAGGTGAAGGGTGGAGGAGAATATGTTTTTTAAAGTTTGCATAAAATAAACCTGTTTAAATTATTATACACTAAAGCCCCTTCAGAGGTTTGGGGCTAAAACAAATACTGATAAACCTCTTCCACCTTTCCCAACGCTACTATTTCAATATTAGTTTTATGCTTGGGTAAACTTTTAGCATTGTATTTACTCACTATAATTTTTTCAAAACCTAATTTTTCAGCTTCGGCAATGCGTTGTTCAATACGGTTCACTGCTCTTATCTCTCCGCTTAAGCCCACTTCCCCGGCAAAACAAGTATGGTGGTGAAGCGGTACATCTTCATAACTGCTGAGTAAGGCACAAACAATTGCCAGGTCAATAGAAGGGTCTTCTATTTTTAATCCTCCGGCAATATTTACAAAAACATCTTTTACGCCAAAATGAAAACCACCACGTTTTTCCAGCACGGCTAATAATAATTGTAAACGCCGTAAATCGAAACCACTAACCGTACGTTGCGGCGTACCATAAACGCTTTGCGTAACTAACGCCTGCGTTTCTATTAATAAAGGCCGCATGCCTTCAATAGTTGCTGCAATGGCAATGCCGCTTAAGGCATCTTCTTTTTGCGTAATTAAAATTTCGCTGGGGTTGGTTACAGCCCTCATGCCTTCGCCGGTCATTTCGTAAATGCCCAACTCTGCGGTAGAACCAAAACGATTTTTTAAAGTACGTAAAATGCGATAAGCATAATGTCGGTCGCCTTCAAACTGCAATACCGTATCTACCATGTGCTCCAAAATTTTTGGCCCGGCAATGTTGCCATCTTTAGTAATGTGGCCAATTAAAAAAACAGGTGTGTTGGTTTCTTTAGCAAAGCGTTGCAGTTCGGCAGCAGTTTCTCTTATCTGGCTTACGCTTCCGGGTCCGCTTTCTACAAATGGCGATTGTAATGTTTGTATTGAATCTACAATAACCAATTGTGGTTTTAATTTTTTTATCTCCTGAAAAATGGTTTGTGTATTGGTTTCGGTAAGTAAATAAAAATTTTCACTTCTAATTCCTACACGGTCGGCCCTCATTTTTATTTGTTGTTCACTTTCTTCTCCACTTATATATAATGTAATCACATCTTTAAGGTGTAAACCAATTTGTAAAAACAAAGTTGATTTACCAATGCCCGGTTCGCCTGCAACTAAAACAATACTTCCTAAAACAATGCCACCGCCTAACACACGGTTTAATTCTGCATCGGTTTTAAGTATCCTTTTTTCTTCGGCGCTGCTTACATCATTTATAGAGATGGTTTTTTGTTTTCCCAAACCGGAGTAATCACGCCATTCATCTTTTTCTTTTTTATCGGTTCCTTTTGT
>NZ_JANPCM010000491.1:0-4806 GCF_031430955.1 Ferruginibacter sp. | reverse complement strand
ACCGGCGATTTAATGAACCGCATTTCGGAAGATGTGAGCCGGGTACGAATGTATACCGGACCGGCAATAATGTATTTTATAAACCTTGCTGCTGTAATTGGCTTTAGCGTTTTTTTTATGCTGAAAGAAAGTCCTAAACTTACTTTAGTGGCATTGGCACCGTTGCCATTATTAGCCATCACTATTTATTTTGTAAATACCATCAACAATAAAAAAAGCGAAAGGATACAATCGCTTTTAAGCGACCTTACCACCAATGCACAGGAATCTTACTCTGGCATAAGGGTAATAAAATCTTATGTGCAGGAAAAAGCCCAGCTTATCTTTTTTAGAAATAACAGCGAAGCATACCGTAACAATGCATTGAGCCTTGCAAAAACTGAAGCCATTTATTTTCCCAGTATGGCATTATTGATTGGCTTAAGTACTATTATAACAATTATGGTAGGCAGCCTTGATGTGGTGAATAATGTTAATGGCACTACGGTAGGCACCATTGCAGAATTTGTTTTGTATATACAGATGCTCACCTTTCCTGTAAGTGCAATTGGGTGGACGGCCAGCATGACACAGAGAGGAGCTGCATCACAAAAAAGAATAAATGAATTTCTTCATACCGAGCCAGGAATAAAAAATTCAGGCAATGAATTGAAACCAGATTTAGGAGGTAATATTACTTTCACCAATGTAGATTTTACTTATCCTCATACCGGCATCAATGCTGTAAAAAATTTCTCTTTACAAATTAATAAAGGCGAAAAAGTGGCCATCATTGGTCGTACCGGCTCCGGTAAATCAACTATTGCACAATTACTGCTCCACATGTACAATCCACAAAAAGGATTGATAACTTACGATGGTATCCCCATAAATAAAATTGATATTAATGCCTTACGGGAACAAATTAGCTACGTACCGCAGGATGTTTTTTTATTCAGCGAAACTGTCAGCAATAATATAAGTTTTGGTTTAGAGAACGCATCGCAGGAAAAAATAATTACTGCAGCTAAGCAAGCCAGTGTGCACAACGAGATTGAAAAATTTCAGCATAATTATAACACCATGATCGGGGAAAGAGGTGTAACACTGAGTGGAGGTCAAAAGCAACGCATCTCTATTGCAAGAGCATTAATTAAAGACCCTGAAATTGTAATTTTTGATGATTGCCTGAGTGCTGTTGATGCCCGTACAGAGAAGGAGATTATTGAAAACCTGTACAACTATCTTGAAAATAAAACGGCATTGATTATTACCCACCGCATATTTTCTTTGTTTAAGTTTGATAAGATTGTGGTGCTGGATGAGGGGAGCATTGCCGAACAGGGCACCCATGATGAGCTTATGCAAAACAATGGCATTTATACCGAAATGTATAACCGCCAGCAGGAAGCCCCCATCCCCTGAAGGGGAAATATTCAGCGATTATAATTTTTACAAAACTTGTAATGGTAGTGAGTTCAATTTTTAAATACAGTCCAAATAACTCCCTTCAGGGATGGGGGCGATTTATATTTTGTGGTTTCAAAAACAATTTTATCTTTGCGAAGTCCTATAAAAGGATATTCGTTAAAAAACTAAAAACAATATAACAGTGGCGTACGAGAACAACGACAAAAAAATGGAAAGCGTTTACAGTCAACGCATCCGTGCAGGAAAACGCAGGACTTACTTTTTTGATGTAAGAGAAACCCGTGGTAACGACTTTTATTTAACCATTACCGAAAGCCGTAAAAAGTTTGACAGTGACGGATACGAAAGACATAAGATCTTTTTGTATAAAGAAGATTTCAATAAATTTATTAAAGGATTGGGCGAAGCTATTGACTATGTAAAAACAGAATTAATGCCCAATTTTGATTTTGATGCTTTTAACCACGATACTCCTTACGAAGGAGAGGGTGGCGCACCGCAGGTAATTGCAAGTGCCGAAACAGCATCAACCGAAACTCCAGAAATAACTGTTGAAGAAAAAGCTGAAGCTCCTGCCGCAACAACACCAGTTGATAATGGCAGCACTGAGGAAGTAGATAAGTGGTAAACCAATACCCAAACTAATTGCATAAACCCTTTCATTTTTGAGAGGGTTTTTAATTTTATAGAAAAACACAACCATCTTAAAATACTATTTTTGTTTAAATCATTGTTAATGAAAAGATTATTGGGTTTACTGGCAGCAGTTATTTTATGCAGCAGTTGGAATGCACAAATTTACCGCATACAAAAAGCGCAGGCTTTTTATACCATATCATTTCCGGGTATGGCAATAAAGGATGAGAATGGTAATACAATAAACCCACAGCCAATAATTGACAGGTTTATTTATATAGAATGCAGGTTTAATGGTAAACCAAAAATTGATTCGGTTTTTTATAATGGTATTTTATTTACTGCTCTGGTTGCAGATAAAGCCGAAACTGCTGCGACTATTGGCATAAAAAACGAAAATGGGAGCCCTGTAAAGTTTATTCCTAAAAAAGGCAATAAAGTTTGGAAAATTTATTTAACACAGGTTGCAGGTAATACATTGCCGCATGAAGCTGTGAAAAAAATTATCATTAAGGGCAGGTTAGATAAAATAAAATTTACCACTGCAATTTATTTGGAAACACAACTCATTACACCGGACAGATCTTGATTAATGCAATTCTAATTTTTACGAACACTTTTTTTAATTTTCTTCACCACCCATTTTTCAAATACTGTTATAGCCTTATCCCTGAAATCCTTTTCTTTATGTTTAGGCACATAATAATAAATACTTACTAATTTCATCATCGAAATGCTATCATTACCGGTAATCATAATTTCGGCAAAAGAAGTCTTATACCTTATTGTATCCGTATCCTTATTTTTTCATAATCTAAAATCAATGCAAGAGTATCTGTTTTACCATGATAATGAAAAACATTTGTTTCGCTGTCAAAATCAATTTGTCCGCTAATTTTATTTGCCTGGTTAATTTCTTTTAGCTGAACGCTGTTCAATCTTGATACCAGTTCTCTTTTTGAAAAATTAAAAGCGTATTCTTTATCAATTGCGATGAATTTTTTTAAATCACGTGGAGGTGCACTTGTTGCCATAAATGCAATACAGGAAACTGCAGCAATAGTTTTTATAAAAATTGGCCTTGTAATATATTGCTTCGTACAATTATTAGAAAATTTATAAGAGAAAATAATGCTTATGAGTGCAATATTATCACCAAAATCAATTGTTCTGTTAACAGGAATGTAAATAGAATTAAGAAAGTTAATTATTGGTTGCGAAAGATCAGATTTCCAAAAAATAAACAGCACGGCAGTAAGCAGGTGCAGTCGTTTTTTCCAGCGTGTAAAAACTGTACTTAGAAAAAATGGGAATGCAAATAAACCGGCAAAATCGGAAAGTTTGCCCGTAATAAAATTGTGAAAGGCCGTTTTTAAAATCCAATCATTAATAACGAGCAATAAAACAGCAGCAATAAAAACCGGGTGACCTAACTTTTTTGTTGAAGCTAGCATAAATTACATGTTGCTGATGACAAATTACAATTAGGTTACTTTTTTTTAATCAACTCCAGCATTAAATTTTCTGAAGTAACAGGTTTATAATCTGTAATAGGGGTTTTGCGTTTGCTGCTATTGGGCCTGATTTTTACAGATTTTATTGGCGGTATAAAAAGAAATTTATTGATGCCGTTAGGAATTTTGTTTGTGTGAAAAAGTTTTGCAGCAACAGGCATTAAAGCCGTTGTTGCAACTTGGGGAACAACACAGGGCATATTATCAACTGTCAATGCATAAATTTTACCATATTGTGATTGCCCGATTATTTTAGGTTTTACTATTTTAGCCAAAGAAAATTCCGGGGTTGTAATGGTAACCTGGGCAGTTGCAAATGCTGCAATAAAAATAAAAGAACTGGCAACAAAAAATGTTTTCATAAAATTTATTTTCTTAAAGTTATAAAAAAATACATCATTTCATTTTTTTATAAGCATTTATCAGGTTGTTGGTTGATGAATCGTGTGAGCTTACCTCATCATTATTCAACAGCTCCGGTAAAATTTTACCGGCCAATACTTTTCCCAATTCCACACCCCATTGATCGAAGCTGTAAATATTCCAGATAACGCCCTGCACAAAAATCTTATGTTCATACAAAGCAATTAATTCACCCAAACTAAATGGCGTAATTTCTTTTATTAAAAAAGAATTGGTGGGGCGGTTGCCTTCAAAAACACGGTAAACATCATCATTCTCCGTTCCATTTATTAATGCTTCGGTTTGTGCAAAAAAATTACTCAGCAATTTTTGATGATGATCTGCAATTACATTATGACTTATGGCAGGCGCAATAAAATCGCAGGGAATAATTTGTGTGCCCTGGTGAATGAGTTGATAAAACGCATGTTGGCCGTTTGTACCCGGCTCTCCCCAAATTACGGGCCCGGTGGAGTAAGTAACTTTTTCACCGTTCCTGTCAATATATTTTCCATTGCTTTCCATATTGCCCTGCTGAAAGTAGGCTGCAAAACGATGCATATACTGATCGTAAGGAAGAATAGCTTCGGTAGTAGTGCCATAAAAATTACTGTACCAAATGCCAATCATTGCCATTAGCACCGGAATGTTTTTTTCAAAACTGGTTGTGCGAAAATGATTGTCTGCTTCGTTGGCACCTTTTAATAAATCTTCAAAATTATTATAGCCAACAGTTAATGCAATAGATAAACCAATTGCACTCCACAAACTGTAACGGCCACCCACCCAATCCCAAAACACAAACATGTTTTCGGGAGCAATGCCAAATTTGGTAACTTCTTTT
>NZ_JANPCM010000490.1:0-3112 GCF_031430955.1 Ferruginibacter sp. | reverse complement strand
CAGCAGTTTTCGGCACAACAAAAAAAATATACAGTTTGTATGGCGGTATTACATTATGGAAACAGCAACATGCAAAACAATTATTATAATGGAAAGAAAACCAAAAAATATTTTTATTCATGGACCAATAGCTGCATCTTTTATTGGAGAGAGTATTGCAAAGCACAGTACTAATACCGTCATTGGCGGACACGCTATTTTTTTAGGGCAGGTAAGAGCAGATATTATTAATGAAAAAAAAGTAGCGGAAATTGAATACGCCGCATACGAAGAAATGGCTTTGGAGAAAATGCATGAAATAAGAGAGGCCATATTTAACAAATATCCGCTTACCTGTATGCATGTATATCACAGCCTGGGCAAAATAGTTGCCGGAGAAATTTGTTTATTTGTATTTACTTCTTCGGCACATAGAAAAGATGCAGCTATTGCCCCAGGAATAAAAATATTTTTTGGTTTTCTTTCCATTATAATAATTGTTTTGCATGTTGCTGTTTCCATAATGTAATACCGCCATACAAACTGTATATTTTTTTTGTTGTGCCGAAAACTGCTGTTAATTGTTTTGCTGCCTGCAAACTTCTTTTACCCGATTGGCAAATGGCAACTACAGCGGAGGCGTTTAATAAAGAAAATTTTTCTGCTAATTGTGATAAGGGAATTTTTTGATGAACAAATTCTTTTATAACCGGCAGCTCATCTAATTCTCTTACATCAATAATATTTATATCACCGGATGATAATAACTTATTAAAAAAAACAACATCAATTTCCTGCGGATCAATTGTTGCACTGCATAACCAATCGTAATCAGTTTGTTCAAAAGTGGTTTTATCTTTAGGTATCAATGCACGTGTTTCAGCATTTGCCGATAATTCCAATTCATATATTTGATTATTCAGCGCATTGTAAGTAAGTAAACAATTAATAAGAGGTTTGCCAATACCGGTTATTAATTTTATGGTTTCGTTTGCCTGCATGATACCAATTATACCCGGTAAAACTCCCAGCACACCGGCTTCCGCACAATTCAATATTTCATTTTCTTTTGGTGGATGGGGAAACAGATCACGGTAATTTACTGCATTGTTATCCGGCAAATTAAATATCGCCACCTGCCCTTCATACTGCGAAACGGCACCATACACCAATGTTTTATTTAACAATACACAGGCATCGTTAATCATGTACCGGCTCGAAAAATTATCAGTACCATCTATAATAATATCATACAAGCTAATAATGGAAAATGCATTTTGTGCAGTTAATCTTTCTGCGTAAGCAATAATGTTTATTTCAGGATTACTTTTTTGTAAAACAGCAGCGGCGCATGTTGCTTTGAATAAACCAATATCATTTACTGTAAATAAAATTTGCCGGTGCAGGTTAGATAATGCTACCACATCATCATCAACAATACCAATGGTACCAATGCCGGCTGCAGCTAAATATTGCAATGCCGGGCAACCTAAACCGCCGACGCCAACTACCAATACTTTTGCCTGCAACAACTTTTGCTGCCCTGCTTCGCCAAAGTTTTTTAAAATCATCTGGCGCTGGTAACGTTGGTATGAAATATTTTTATCCATGTTTATCCGCCGGAAAATGGTGGCAGTAAAGCAACAACAGCCTCTTCATTCAACACCGTATTTGAGGTTATTTGTTTTTTATTTACGGCCATTACATATTTATAATTCACCAGTGCAGGAAATTTTTTATACAGCTCCTGTTGCAAACTTTCTGTATCTGCAATATTATCCATTACCAGTTTTTCTCCCAGCACTTCACAAAGCTGACCAAATATGATGATGTTAATTTTCATTGCTTATTGTATGTTTGAATTACTGTGTAAAAATACACTTCATTTATAGTTTATGGTGGGAAGTAAAACATAATTACTCAAAATCTTTTTTCTCAGTTTATTACAACTAAATATTTTCATGCCTTTTTAACCTTTGTAGAAAAATATCTAACAAATTTGTTCAACCTTATTACCTTATTAATACAGGTTAATAAACGGTTTGTTGCGGAAGGATTTTATTTACGAATAATGTAATAAGATTGACTCTTGATTATCGTTGATTTCTACTAAGATTTATCTAAACTGAGAAGTAATATTTTTTAAAAATCCCCTTTCAATTAATAGCATAGCAAAAAACATTTCACATTGATAAATAATACTCAGGTAGTAGTAAATAATAATTTATAAGATGCCAGCATCAATACCACAGCCAGCAAATATTTTAAGATGATTTGATTGAATTTCAAAGAACCAAAATAAGCACCGCAAACACCACCTGCAAAAGCAATGGCGACGTAAGCATACATATCTCCACTAAACTGTATGCCTTTAGTGAGTTGCCCTGCCAAACCTGCAATAGAATTTACAAAGATGAACAAGGCACTGATGCCTGCTGCCTTTTTCATGTCTGTCCATTTTAATAATAACAGCACAGGCGTTAAAATAATGCCGCCACCAATACCAATCATCCCTGATAATAAACCAATGCCTGCACCAATTATAAATGATAAAACTGTATTTGATTTTTTTATATCATCAACGGCAACTGTATTAAAAAATAAAAATCGAATAATGGGTATGAATAATAATACACCTAATATTTTTTTATAAATTAAAGTGTCTATTGAAATTAATCCTCCACGGAAAGCCATGGGTACAGATGCGATAGCAAATGGTAAAAATATTTTCCAGTCAAAATGTTTGCCCCGGTAAAACTGAATGAAAGAAGTAAGAGATACAAAAATATTTAATAACAGGGCAGTGGGTTTCATTACATCCGGCGTAAAACTAAAGATGGCCATCAAAGCCAGATAACCACTGGCGCCTCCATGCCCAACCGATGCATATAAAAATGCAACCAGGAATAATAACCCATAAAACAGATAAATATTTTCCATAAAACTAATGAGGTAATAAATGTACTTCCACCATTTCTCCTGCTGCATATTCCGTTACTTCTTCATTTATTTTTACAAGGCAGTTGGCTTTTGCAAAAGAGCTGAGTCGGTAAGATTCCTGTGCATCCAGTACACTTACTGTTTCGCCATTGTAAAATCCTTTTAAAAAATGGGTAAGCGTATTTGTTTTGCT
>NZ_JANPCM010000489.1:0-3665 GCF_031430955.1 Ferruginibacter sp. | reverse complement strand
ACGTACATCATGCAGCGAAAAAACTACCTGAAAACGGCCACTGTTTTCTAACAGTAATTGCATGCTTTGGCGCAATACATCATTGTCGTCAACAATACCTATTGTCGTCATGGCATAAAGGTGTGTTTATATTTTTGTATTGCAATCCCCCGTTTGGGTGAAAATTATAAACCAACCTTTATGCCATGACAACAATAGGAATTGTTGACGACAACGACGTATTGCGGCAAAGCATGCAATTGTTGCTGGAAAACAGTGGCAATTTCCAGGTAGTTTTTTCGCTGCATGATGTGCGTACATTGCTGGAGCAAACAGAAATTTTTATGCCCCGCCTGCTGCTGATGGATATTGATATGCCCGGCATTAATGGCATAGAAGCGGTGAAGATGGTAAAGAAAGATTACCCTTCGGTGGAAGTGGTAATGTTTACGGTGTTTGAAGATGATGAAAAAATATTCCGCAGTGTGATGGCCGGCGCCAGTGGCTACCTCTTAAAAAAAACGCCCCCTGCAAAATTACTGGAAGCCCTGGATGATTTTGTGCATGGCGGCGCCCCCATGACGGGCAGCATTGCCACCCGGGTATTACAAATGTTTAGAAAACAAACCACCCAAACAGCCGAATCATTTAATCTTTCTCCCAGGGAACAAGATATACTAACCGGTATTACAGACGGCAAAAGTTTTAAGATAATTGCCGCCGAACGTTTTCTATCTACCGAAACTGTAAGAAGCCACGTAAAAAATATTTACGAAAAACTGCATGTACACTCCAAAGCCGAAGCAGTGGCTAAAGCCTTTCGGGAAAAATTAGTCTAACCCTCTCCTTCTTACTTTTTACAAAAACCCCATAAACGGGGGATTTTTAAGGTTTGTGTATTGAATAGTTTTGGTAAGTAAAAATTATCAAAATGAAAAGAATATTTATTGCAGGTGCATTTATTTTATTTACTGTTATAGTGCATGCACAAAATGTAGGTATTGGTGTACCTGTACCGTTGCAAAAATTAGATGTGGGTGGTGCTGTTAAAATTGGAACCACTGCCACCAACCAACCGGGATCTATCCGTTTTAATGCAGGTAAGTTTGAAGGAGGTGATGGAACAAATTGGAAAAGTTTTGAAGGGTTGCCTTCAAAAGCCATTATTCTTGCACGGACGCAGGATACTGCAGCTATAAAATTGGCAGGGTTTTATGTATTTAGACAAAGCAATCTTCCCGACGAGTATTACGACACAACCTATACCAATTATCCAGGGCAATGGGTAGGCTTATCTTCTACAAATCCACAAGATGAGCCAATGGAGATTTATAATTATGAAAGTGTGCAATACAACAATAAAATTATTTATTGCGACTTTTATGGAACATTGCACCAATACGATATTGGCACACAGGCATGGAGTCAATTACCTGGTACTAATCCTTTAAGTATTCGCACTCATCAATCTATAACACTAGTTGGTAATACTATTTATATATTCGGCGGATACGCATACAACCCAGCTACCCTTTTCAATAATGGAGCTAAATATAATCTTACAACAAATACTTGGTCGGCTGTTGCTAATATGCCAGTTGCATCTTTTTTTCACGCATCCTGTGCATTGGGAACAGATATTTATATTATTGGAGGCTCATCGACAAACTTGACGGTAACCAACCAAATACAATTAGGAAAAAAACTCTACAAATACAACACCCTTACTAACACTTGGTCTGCTGATTTAACAAATAGTAGTACGCCATTTTTATCTCAGGGTAATGCACATATTAGAAATAATAAATTGTTGTTGGTTGGCGATTCTATTAGAGAATATAACCCAACATTAAATAGCTACAGCACATTGGCTTATAATATTACTTCCCCTTCCTATGTTTATACATCTGCTGTTGTATTGGATAAGGTAAATGTTTTCGGTAAAATTTTAGATACTATAGAGCCTGTTAATCCTGGCCTTATTACATATCATTCCCAAATTAATCTCCTAAATGGTCAATCAACCGTTCTTAATACTAACTGTAATAATATTTCTATCCCTTCTCCTTACTCCTATAGATATGTGACTGGTATAAATAAGTATGTTTATAAAAATAATTCTGGAATTGCTGCCTTTGATCCATTAGGGTCTATACCCACATGCTTAATGGAACACTATCACTTTGCGTACTTACATTATATGAAGAAGCAATAAGTAAAATTTTTAAAGAAAGTAAAATACGAACACTTTAATTCTTTCCCGACGCATCTTCTCCCAGATAACTCCTTCGTCGTGGTTGGTATTGAAGGACAAGCAATAAACTTAGCCGTACCAACCACATATAATACAGCCAAAAGTAAACACAGCCCAAAGTTTGCCATTATTGTTGCTACGTTATGCTCAGGCATACTCAATCTGGCGCAGATATGCAACAGCAGGTTATTGAGTATGTCGCATCTCCCGTAAAAGCGGAACAAGTTGTGCCAATAAAAAATTACCCTAAACTTCTCCTTTCTTACTTTTTACAAAAACCCCATAAACGGGGGATTTTTAAGGTTTATGTATTGAATAGTTTTGGTAAGTAAAATTTATCAATATGAAATCAATTACACTTTTCCTTTTTTGCAGTTTGTTAATTGTACTGATGCTAACCAATAAAAGCATGGCACAAAACACCGGTATTGGTACCACCGCCCCAACTGCAAAATTACAAATTGCCGCAGCTAACCCTGCTGCCCCCACTAACCAGGAAGGTATATTGATACCGAGAATAAATGTTTTTCCTGCAGCTGCGCCAACAGTAAACCAAAACGGGATGATGGTTTTTTTAACCACCACTGCGGGAACTAATTTACCCGGTTTTTATTATTGGGATAATGCATCATTAACCTGGAAAGGCGTAAGTGCCAATACTGGTTGGGCATTAAATGGAAATGCAGGTACAACTGCAGCAAATAATTTTATTGGCACTACGGATAATAATGATGTAATTTTTAAGAGAAATAATGTAAGGGCAGGTAGAATAGGATTGTTGAATACTTCTATTGGAACAGATGCGTTAAACCCTTTAAGTACCGGCCTCGAAAATACAGCAATTGGAGGAGCGGCACTTTTCTCTAATACAACCGGATTTCAAAATACTGCCAATGGAGTAGGTACACTTTACTCAAACACCCTCGGTAATAGAAATACCGCTACCGGAAATAATGCGCTTTCTCAAAATATTTCGGGAATACAAAATACGGCTACTGGTTACCGGTCACTTTTTTCCAACACAACTGGAAATAATAATACTGCCAATGGCGTTTCTGCACTTCATTTTAATACCACAGGCAGTTATAATACTGCCAATGGAGATAGCTCACTCTACTCAAATACAACAGGATTTGGTAATACTGCCAATGGAACTGGCTCTCTTTTTAACAATACAACAGGCAATAACAATACCGCCAATGGAATTCGTTCACTTTATTCAAACGCAACAGGCGATTACAATACCGCCAATGGATTTGAAGCTCTTTTTAACAATACAACACTAAATTATAATACCGCCTATGGTGCTAGGGCACTTTACTCCAACACAACCGGATATCTTAATACCGCCAATGGAGCTAATGCTCTTTATACTAACACAACAGGAAGCGATAATACAGCAAATGGTTTTCATGCACTTTATTTCAACACA
>NZ_JANPCM010000488.1:0-7539 GCF_031430955.1 Ferruginibacter sp. | reverse complement strand
TTTTAATTTTGCTATCCATAGGTATGTATGTATTTACCAACCACAGGATAACACCTACAACTACCAGTACAATTAAAATAGTAAGAATCGGCATAATATTTTTTTTAGTTTAAATCAAAGGTCATGCCTTTTATTATTTTTATTGTTACACAATACTTTAAATAATTTACATCATTCACACATTGCCAACTTTATTTTTTATTCAGGGAAAAATTATTTCAGGTATTTTGAATTATTGCATGTTATTTGTAACAATTACAGCATACTGCTGTTATTTTAAGGGAAAGTTTATTAACCTTACGGGTTAAAAATAGTTTTATTAATTGCTGCTTGCTGTATAAAAACTTGTGGGGTTTTTTGCGCCATCTTATGTAATCAACTACTAAATTTTATAAATGAATTTACGTTCCGGCTATCCCTTTTGGTTAGCAAAAAATGGATTGCCTTTTGATTATCCTAAACTTGAAAAATCAATAAAGGCAGATGTAATTATTATGGGAGGTGGCATATCCGGTGCCCTTATGGCTTATCATTTAATAAATGCAGGCGTTAATTGCATTGTTGTTGATGCCCGCAGCATTGGTTTGGGCAGCACCTGTGCCAGCACCTCTTTACTGCAATACGAAATTGATACACCGCTTTGCCAATTGAAAGAAAAGGTGGGTTTAAAAAATGCTGTACGCAGTTACCAGCTTTGTGCAGATGCCATTAGTAAATTGGGCAATATCGCCAAAAAAATAAAATTTACGGATTTTGAATTTAATAACAGTTTATACTATGCGGCTTATAAAAAAGATATCAATTTTTTAAAAGAAGAATTTTTAATAAGAAAAGAACAGGGCTTTAAAGTTGAATACCTGAACGAAGCGTCCGTTAAAAAACAATTTAATTTTACAGCCCCGGGTGCAATACTTTCTGAAGCCGGTGCCCAAACCAATGCTTACTCTTTCACGCATTCACTTTTGCAGTTTGCTATTGCAAAGGGGGTAAAGGTTTTCGACAGAACACCAATTGCTAAAATTGCACATCACAAAAATGGTGTTACACTTACAACAGAAACAGGATTTACTTTAAAAACAAAAAAACTGGTATATGCCACCGGTTACGAAGCAGTGGAATTTATTGATAAACAAATTGTTGACCTGCATTGCACTTTTGCCTGTACCAGTGAGCAGGCAAACCAAAAACAACAATTTTGGAACAAAGATGTATTGATATGGAATACTGCCGACCCGTATTTGTATATGCGGAGCACCAAAGACAGACGGATTTTAATTGGTGGCAGAGATGAAGAATTTTACAGCCCTGCTAAAAGGGATTTACTTTTGCCCGGTAAAATAAAGCAACTGGTAAAAGATTTCAATAAAGTTTTTCCTGATATTGAATTTAAACCTGAGTTTAGCTGGGCCGGTACTTTTGGTGCTACAAAAGATGGTTTGCCTTTTATTGGCAATTATAAAAAATTACCTAACAGTTTATTTGCGCTTGGCTTTGGCGGCAATGGTATTACTTTTAGTTTAATAGCAGCTGAAATATTAACATCCGAAGTTACCGGCAAAAAAAATAACGACGCATCTATATTTTCGTTTGAAAGAATATAAAATAATGAGCGTACTTGGGGTACTAATTATTTATTGCTTAATAGTATCTTTTGTATTTACCGGCGGTGTTGTAATAATTCCTTTTTTCTTATTTATTGCTTCCTGCTTTTTTAACTCCGCAGCTTTTTTGGCTTCAGCCTTTTTCTTCTTTCTAAAATATCCCCTTAATAAAATATTATTTTTTGCAGCTTCCATATTTTCATTAAGCCCTTTTGTTGCATTTTGTACATTCAGCATTGTTGAGTCCAGTGCTTTGCCCAATTTACCATCATTAATTTTAGTAGTAAATTTTGCAAACTGACCAGTGCTGGTTTGCAGGTTGGTTAATGTACTTTTAAGACTGTTAGAAAATCCTTCATCTGAAATTAATTTAGACAATGCGCCATTGCTGTTATTCATTTTATAACTAAACTGGGCAAGCTGCGCCGTTATAATACCTGCATTATCCACGCTTGTTTTTACACTGCCCATTACATCTTCCATTTCAATTGGGTTTTTGGTAGCCAGCATATCATCATCTTTAACTACTGCAGCTGCGGATGTACCCGGAGAAATGGTCAATACCTTATCTCCCATTAATCCATCTGAACCTATACTTGCTTTTGCATCTTTTTTAATAAATTGCTGAATTTCTTTTCTTATCACTAAATCTACCATTACAGATGTATCGGTTATCAGTTTTATATCATCTACTGTGCCGATGTTAATACCGGAAAACCGCACATTGTTACCCACCTTTAAACCACTAACCGTTTTAAACTGTGCTTTTAACAGGAATGTAGAGCCGAAGATATTTTTCTGTTTGCCAACAAAATAAATAGTTACCGCAAAAGCAACCAACGCAATTACTACAAACATCCCTAATTTCCATTTATAACCTGTATTATTTTTCATATCTTACTTTTAATGAATGATTATATAAAAAAAGAACGCACCCATTCGTCATTACTTTTTTCCAGTTCTTCATACGTGCCTTCTGTATGTATTACGCCCTCTTTTAAAATTACCACCCTGTCGCCGGTAAGTTTTGCACAAGCCATATCATGCGTAATAATTACCGAGCTGGTTTTATTTTTTTTCTGGATGGCCAATATCAATTCACTTATCTCTCTTGAGGTAATGGTATCCAAACCGGTAGTAGGTTCATCGTACAAAATAATTTCGGGTTTTAAAATAAGTGTACGTGCCAAACCAATTCTTTTACGCATACCACCCGATAATTCAGCGGGCATTTTATCAACAGCTTCTGCAAGGCCCACACTTTCCAATGCATCCATAACAGCTTCTTCAACCTGTGCAGGAGAAAGTTTTTTTGAATGGCGCTTTAATGGAAATTCCAGGTTCTCCCTTACCGTCATAGAATCGTATAACGCTGAATTTTGAAAAAGAAAACCGATCCTTACCCTTAACGCATTTAACTCGCTGTTATCTAAATTACTGATATCTGTATCAAAAACTTTTATAACACCTTCGTCTGCCTCTACCAAACCCACTAAACATTTAATGGTTACAGATTTACCAGAACCTGATTTACCCAGCACAACCAGGTTCTCGCCTTTTGTTACAATAATATCTACTCCTTTTAAAACATCGTTTTGCTCACCAAAAGATTTGCATAATCCTTTTATATCAATAACGGTTTGGTTACTGTGTGCTTCAGGTGGCGGTATGTTTATTTGTTCCTCTATCATTATTATTTTAGAAAAAAAGATCTGTTATTTGTACTGCAAGCATATCAATAATAAATATAGCCAGCGATGCAGCAACCACTGCAGAGTTAGCCGCCTTACCTACACTTTCTGTTCCGTTGGCGGCAGTAAAACCTTTATAGCATCCAATTAAACCAATAAAAAAACCAAAGAAAAATGTTTTAATAGTTGCAGGAAAAATATCTAAAAATTCAAGCGATGCCAGCACTTTTGAAAAGTAATTGTAAAAGTTAACATCGCTGTGTATGTTAATACCTGCATAGCCGCCCAAAATACCAATGCCATCAGCAAATATTACTAATACAGGTATCATTAATGTAGTTGCCATTATTCTTGTAACTACTAAATATTTATAAGGATTAATGGCTGATACTTCCATTGCATCTATTTGCTCGGTTACTTTCATGGAGCCTAACTCGGCACCAATACCCGAAGCAATTTTACCTGCACAAATCAATGCGGTAATTACCGGTGCTATTTCTCTTATTAACGAAAGAGCTACCATACTTGGCAACCACGACTCTGCACCAAACTCTGCCAATGTAGGGCGTGATTGCAATGTAAGCACCAGGCCCATAATAAAACCTGTAATACCCACCAGCGGTAAAGATTTATATCCAATATTATAACACTGCCTTATGAATTCTTTAATTTCAAAAGGCGGCTTAAATACTTCTTTAAAAAATCTGGTGGTAAACAGCGTTACATTACCTGCATCGGTAAAAATATTCTTTAAATAAACAATCAAAATTTCATTCTTTTATAAGTGCTTTAATTATGTATTCCGGTAAATATTATGTGACAGCCTTTTCATAAATCATCATTATACAATTCCTGTGCCTTTATATTCAGCTTTATGATAGTGGGAGTTGTGTAATATATTCCCCAATTATTGTAAATGAAGGGGTTGTTTTATTTTAAATTGCGGTATTATTTTCTACTGTTAATGGCGAGAACTTAAAAAATGGGATGCACAGTTTTAAAAAATGATGGTAAAACGGCTATTTAACGAACATTACATTGGGAATGCCTTCAATAGAAGTTAATAATCCTGACTTATGTAAACCAGAAGATTGTTGTGGCGCTTTTTTTGAAAAATTTTGTGTGGGGGAATTTAGAACAGGAGTTTTTTCAGTAAGCGTTGGTTTATTGGTTGCTGGCACTGGTAATTTTTTATTGGGCAAAGATGGGTAGAAGAAAAGATACAATAGTACAACCAACTGGAAAGCGGCTGCAAAACTATCTCTTTTAATACTTTTCATTTTCTTAATTGAAGGGTTGTGAGATTTTATACAGTTGCAAAGATGTATAATTTATTTGACAGAACTGTTACATAACTTTTAAATAATATTACAATATTCACACTTTATAAATGCCTGTAATTTTATGCTATTTTAAAAATTAGTTGTTGCAGTATTGGCATCGGCTGTCTCCGTTAGTATTTCTTTTTCACCTGCATTAATCAATTCCACTTCGCAAGAAATTTTTATTTCGTCACCTACCATTAAACCACCGGTTTCTATTGCACTATTCCAGGTTAAACCCCATTCGCTTCTCAGTATTTTTCCGGTAATTGTAAATCCTGCCCTCTCGTTTCCCCAGGGGTCGTTTATAATTCCACCAAAGGCTACATTTAATTTTACGTGTTTAGTAATTCCTTTCATCGTCAAATCGCCCCATAATTCATGGTTACCATCAGCATCCGGCTCTTCTATTGTATTTGCAGTAAAAGATATTTGCTTATGATTTTCAACATCAAAAAAATCAGGGCCTTTTAAATGCTCATCACGTTTAGGATCTCCGGTGGTTATTGCAGCCGCATCAATCCATAAATTAATTTCAGCTGTGGTAAAGTCTTTATCGGTGGTACAAATGCTGGCATCAAATGTTTTAAATGCGCCTTTAACATGCGAAATCATTAAATGCCTTATTTTAAAACTGATATCGCTGTGTGCCAGATCAACCGACCATTTTATTTGTTTTGCCATTGTAGTTATTTTTAAAACGTTGCAGTAAGTGGTAATGTAAAATGAGGGAACGGATTGTTTTATTTCCTGAGTTTATTTAAAGCGGATATAAAGATGAACTGCTTTATGCTTACAACTGTTATATAATTAAAAGAAAAATTTATATCATTACCACGTTTACTGCTGCTCTTTTGTAGGAATAATAAAAAGTGGAATTAAAGTTTGGCGCATAACATTTTCTGTTACACTACCCATAACAATTTGCTCCAGCCATTTGCGGCTGTGAGAGCCCATTACAATTACATTTGCAGTAATATTTTTTGCTGCGGCTACTATGGCATCTGCCACATCGCCTTCTGTAACCATTATTTCGATGGTATCGTCGCCCAAATGTTTTTTTGATTTCTCCAGAAAATCAGTCGATGTTTTTTTCAGGTGATCAACTATGTCCGGCTGCATAATTTCAGTATCCATATAGCCGCCAAAACCCATTATGGGTGAATACATTGCCGAAGAATAATATACAGGATCAGCAACCACATGCAGCAATACTACCTGTGCATTCATGGCTTTAGCAAGGGCAAAACCATCTTCTGCAATCTTTTGTGCAGTAGGATCATAATCCAGTGCAATCAAAACTTTTTTCATTTGATTTATTTTTTTTCAACAATAAAATAGAGGGCTGTTTATTCACCTTTATCTTCTTCCAGATCATTATGATTATCGCCACCTAAACTGTAATAATTATTTTCTTCATCTTCGTTTCCAATAGCCTCCTGTTCATCATCCAGTTCTGCGCCGGGAATGTCCAGATCGCTCCCGGAAATATCTTCACTAAAATCTTTTTCATTATTTTGCTCTGTTTCATCCATTTCATTCGGCGCTTTTATTTTACTGATATCTTCAGGATCTGCGTCTTCTTCTTTTAAAAACTTATTATAAATGTCTTCTTTGGCCGGATAGTTTATATCGTTCAAATGATCTTCATCCTCATTACGCAACCGGGTGCCATTTTTTTTATCACTCATGTTTTAGGTAAGTATTTTTAGAGAAAATTATTTATTATAGCCATTACCGGCATATTTTTTTAACAGGATACCTAAAGAATTGTTGTATTCTTTTAAATTTTTTATGGCTATTTCAGGATCGCCTGTTTCGGGGAGGGGAACAGGTATTTCATTTACATACTTTGCCAGCAAAGGAAACCTGTCCAGTAAGGCAACGGTATTTGTAAGCATATCATTTTTGATATCCAATGGGGTTTTCATAAGGCGGTACATTTATAAAAAGTATTTTTTTTCATTTAATTTTTACTGCTCCGTATTAACAGCAGCTTATTTTAATAAAAATATTCAATACAAAGATGGTTACTGCTGCAATTATAACTGTTATATAATTAGTAAAAAGATTTATATTATTCACAGTTCTTAAAGAAAATGACAGTAATTTATTTCAATACTTCATCAGTTGGCGTTCCGCTTTCTCCCGCATTATTTTCTGGATAAATACTTTTAAGTTCGGCTTTAAATCTTTTTACTTCTTTTATGTTACGCAGTATCAAAAAAATAATTAAGGGTATAAATGCAAGCGAAACTAAAATTATTAACATCCACATCATAATTTTAAATTTAAAGTTATTGCTGAATTTGTTGCCAAAGTATTTTAATAACGTGTTTTATTTTTAGCTTGCCGGTATAATTTTTATTGATTTTCTTTCCCCATTTTTACACTGTATAAGTTTGTCTTTTACTGCCCGATCTTATACAGGCCTTTGCTATTTGCAACATTGTATCCAGCTCAAAAGGTTTAATAATATAATCATCAGCACCAAGTTTTATGGCGTTTGACCTGTCAATTGTTTCTGCATTTGTAGTGGAGAAAATAAATGGTATTTCGCTTGTAGCAACGCTGTCTAAAAGCAATCGCAAAACTTCGTGCCCATCAATTCCCGGCTTAGGTGTATCGCAGATTACCAGATCGGGTATAAATTCCCTGGCAAGTTCAATTCCTTTTTCTGCGTTGTTGGTAGAAAAAATATAATACCCTTCCATTTCAAAGTATTCAATCAAATTTTCTAAAATATTGAAGTTGTCTTCAATAAGCAAAATTGATTTCATTTTCATTTTTTGCAGTAGATGAATTGGGGGTTAAAAGATTAGTAAGTTAGCCATCCTTAAAATGATAAGCATTACACAATTGATTTAATGATTTATATAATTCACATGCCGGAAGAAGTATATCTTTTTTAAACGCCGCGGTCTT
>NZ_JANPCM010000487.1:0-14663 GCF_031430955.1 Ferruginibacter sp. | reverse complement strand
AACCCCAACAATTCCCAACGGTTTTGCATTCACCACCACCAACTTTGATGATGGTTGGAACAGTACTGTAAAAGAAGATTGGGTAGAGGTAACAAAAGGAAATAGTAAAGTGTTGCTTCATTATTCCAATGCAATAACCGGCAAGTATTATCCTGATTCGGATGAAGGAATAAATGCTGCATGGAACAACCTGATTGCTCCACGGTACAACGACTTGCAAAATTATACTGCCTGGTATTCTACATCCATTCTTCCACGTCCTTATGTGATAGCAGCAAATGTTACTGATAAACAATCGGGAAAAAAAGTTTATGTAGTTCTTTTTCAAAAAGGAAATACAGGCTGGATAGAAATTATTTCTCCCGATAAAAATACTTTTATAAAAAATTTTGGAGTAGATAATACAACGCTAAATAATTATCCTGACCTGAAATTATTCGCCCCGCTTGAAAAACTGTCAACATATAATAAGTTTGGCATTGCAGCAACTGACTTAAAAGGAAAATGGTCTGATAAGTTTTCAGCAAGTTTTTTTAATTATAATAAAAGCGACGGGCAATACGCAGGCACCAATACAATTTCAATCGTAATAAATTTCAATTTTACTTCTGCCACTGCATACAACTGGGATGGCTATTCAACCAATAATGCCCATTCGGCGGGTGCTGCTAAAACATTCAAAACAAAAGGGTCGTTTAAAATGCTTACGAACTGGCAGATGCATTTTTCAGATATACAAGGAAAGGCCAAAACATACAATGCCTATTTTTCTTGCTTTAAAGGAGGAAGAATTTTATGGTTACAGGATAAGGATTACGGTGATTATAATGCTTATGGGAAGGTTGAGTAATAATAAAATTGTAAATGATAAATTAATATGAAAAAGATAATTCTTCTCTGTGCACTATCTGCCTGGGTGGCAAACATCTTTGCACAAAAAGAAACCTTTGATATTACTACATACACCGCACCTGCCGGGTGGAAAAAAGAAACAACAGCAAATGCCGTTCAGTTTACAAAAGAAGATGCTGCAAAAGGAACCTACTGTGCAATAACATTATTTAAATCTTTACCGGCTACAGCCAATGCAAAAGAAAATTTTGACCTGGCATGGACATCGGTAGTAAAAGAAATGGTAACCGTTTCTACAGCACCGGAAATGCAACCAGCCGCCATAGAAGATGGATGGGAAGCACACAGTGGCTATGCGCCATTTGAAAGCGAAGGCAGTAAAGGTGTTGTAGTTTTAGTAACATCCAGCGGCTACGAAAAAATGGTAAATATTATTATACTAACCAACACAGATGTATATGAAAAAGAGATGACAGCTTTTTTAGAATCGGTTAATTTAAAAAAACCTGCAGCTCAAAAACAGGTTAATAATATCAAAGCAGTTGATAAAACAGTTGCTGCTAAAAAAGAGCAGACAATTAAGAAACCTGCTGAAATTTCAAAAGGATTTGTTTTCTCTACCACCAACTTTGATGATGGCTGGACGAGTACAGTGCAGGAAGATTGGGTACAGGTAACAAAAGGCGGTACTAAAGTGCTGATTCATTTTCCCAATGCAAAAGCAGATGCTTACAATTCAGTTTTAAAAGAAGGGGATTACACGGCATGGAATGTATTGGTAGCACCACGTTACAGCAACATGAAAAATTTTGAGTGGAGATCCATACAAAGCTGGGAATCGGTTTCGTTTACAGAAGCTGATGCTACAGAAAACAGTACCGGTAATGCAGTGCATATTGTATTGTTTAAAAAACATTACAGCAATGGCAGTGGTGCCTACCTGGAATTTATTACCAATGCAAAAGCTGAGTACGAACAAGAATTTGGTGTTTATCACAACACAGCATTTGATTGGGACAAAGTTTCAAACATGCAGTATAGAAATAAGTTTGCAGTTGCTGCCAGCGACCTTAGCGGAACATGGACCAATAATTTTACGGGCATGACGCAGTACGTGAACGCTTACACTGGTGCAAGTGCAGGGGCAGATACCCATGCTTCTTCTCAAAAATTTATATTTGGCCCGGGTACTGCTTATAAATGGGATATTGGCGTTGCCAGTGGCTTTGTGGGCAATATTAAATTTCAAAGTGCAAAATCAAATGGAAAGTTCAGCTTACCCAATACATGGCAGGTGTATTTTTCTGAAATGGAAGGCAAACCCAAAACTTACGATGCTTATTTTTCCTGTGTAAAAGGAGGCCGCTTGCTATGGCTATCGGATGTTACTTATGCCGGCTACACTGCTTATGGTAAGGCAAATTAATAATGTTTAATAAAGAAAGTGCAATCGAAAAATCCCTGTTTTATAGGATAGTAATTACTGAATGCCAGGAATACATTTGACTTGTAATTTACTAAACTATGTTATCAGCATCAATACAAATATCAACCCGTACAGTAATGCAAAATTATGCTTGCCAAAATATGTTGCCTCAATTATGGAGCAATCTGAAAAAAATCAGTTTGTTGATCCTGTTGATTTTTATTTCGCATAACCTACTTGCACAAAAAGTAGTACCCGTAAATCGTTCGCCGCTTACGGGTATAGCCTTGCCCCCGGGAAGCAAACATGATAAACGAATGCTGAGTGTAGTTGGCGCACAAATGTTATTGGATACAGAAGGTAAAAAAACTGCTGCGGTTTTAAAAAATACTGAAGTGCTTTCGCTGCCGCCGGTAAAAAATAATGGATATACTGCAGACTCTTTTGCAGTTGCAGTACAACAATCCGGATGGTCCTTATCTGCTGTTGCGAATGAAAAAAATTATTACTGGTTGCAGCAAAATGATAAATATATATTGGCCTATTTTTTTACTGCTAAAAAAGAAACGAATATTTATTTTGGAGAAAGCAACCAGCCACCTCAGGGAATAATTACTCCGCCGCAGGTACAAACCGATGTACAGCAACAAAGCAATAACGGAACAGCACAACAAACAACCAATACCCAACCGGAACAACAAACACAAAATCAAACATCCGAAAATAATACAACTACTCCGGTAAGTTCCGGCTTTAAATTTAATACCAGCAACTTTGATGATGGCTGGGCTGCAACCGAACAGGCAGACTGGGTAGAAGTAAAAAAAGATAATATTAAAGTGCTGTTGCATTATCCTAAAGAAGGCACTATATTTCCTGCCGACCCTGAGCCATTAACTACAGCAGCCTGGAATATTTTAGTAGCACCACGTTACAGCAATCTTAAAAATTATAAAACTGCTTATATAACCACTTATAACAGGCCTTACCTTGGCATGGGCTATGCTACAGAAAATGCAAGCGGAAAAGAAGTGTTCCTTGTTTTATTCCGGCAAGGCCAAAGCGGCTGGCTCGAATTTATTGCACCTGATAAAAATACTTTTATGCAGCAATACAAATTTGATCCTGAAACTATTAGATGGGATAGCGAATCTGACCTGATGATACCGCTGGCAAAAATGACTGGCTACAATAAGTTTGCTGTAGCTGCTGCTGACTTTACCGGAAAATGGACCAGCGATTTTACAGGCATACAGCAACTGTACAATGTTTATACCGGCGATTATGCAGGCATGCATATGAACCAGTCCAACGAAGAATTTGTTTTTGCCGCAGGCAATACCTACAACTGGAAATTGCTGGTAGTAAATGGAATGGTGGGTAATGCAAAGTTTAACCAGGTTAAATCGTCAGGTAAAATTACAGTACCTAATAATTGGCAGGTTAATTTTTCGATGATAGAAAACAAGGCAAGAACGTATCACGCTTTTTGGTCTTGCATAAAAGGCGCAAGAATATTAAACCTCCTGGATGCAGATTACCCGGGTTCGGGCATCTACCAAAAATATGGATTAGCCAAATAAATTACTATTCTTCAAAATAATTATGAAAAAGGTATTCAGTTCAATATGTTTTTTTTGTTTGATCGCCACAACATTTGCTCAAAAAAAAATAACACCAGTAAGTCAATCATTATTAACGGGCATAAGTTTGCCTGCAGGAAGTAAACAAGATAAGCGAATGTTAAGTTTAGCGGCCGCAAAAATGTTATTGCAAATAGAAAGTGAAAAAGCAAAAACCTCATTAGCTGCTACCGAAGTATTAGTATTGCCGCCGGTTACCGGCGATGGATTTAATGCAGATTCATTGATAAAAAATCTTACGGTCCTGGGATGGGCCATTACTATTGTTGAAGGAAATGATAAGTATGCATGGTTACAAAAAGACAAACGGCATCTTATAATGTATTTTTTAATGGGTGCAAAAGAAACGGAACTATATTTTGCAGAAGCCACTGCAGCGCCTTTATATAAAACACCCGAAAATATTACGGCAACAATTCCGGCAACACCTGCAGCAACAAATGAACATCAGCAAACAACTGGTACAATAATCAAAACTGATCCGCCTGAAATTATTCAAAAGCCGCCCACGCCTTTTACCAATTCAGGATTCGCTTTTACTACCACCAACTTTGATGATGGATGGACAAGTACGGTACAGGAAGATTGGGTAGAAACAACTAAAGGCAATATAAAAGTACTCATTCATTACCCCAACAAAAATGCTGATGCATACAATTCTGTTTTGATGGACGGCTTAAAAAATGCCTGGAATGTTTTGGTTGCACCAAGGTATAGTTCAGCAATTAACTTTGAATTTAAACCTATTACGGGCTGGCAATCCATTGAATTTGCAGAAGCGGATATGGTTGAAAAAAATACAGGCAACACGGTGCATGTGGTGTTGTTTAAAATGAATTACTCTAACGGCAACGGAAAATATTTAGAGTTCATAACTCCCGATAAACAGTCTTTTGAAAATGAATTTGGAGCTTATCATCAAAAAACATACGGCTGGGAAAAAATGGAAAAGATGGCCAATTACAACAAGTTTGCTGTAGCTGCTTCTGATCTTACAGGCAAATGGACAAACGATTTTTCCGGTGCCATTCAATATGTAAGTGCATCAACCGGTTTTGATTCGCACATGGCAACACATGCTTCTGTTGAAAATTTTTTAATAACAGCAGCCTACACTTACAATTGGGATTTAGGTGTTGCCAGTGGTAATGTTGGAAATATAAAATTTCAAAGTGTAAAATCAAACGGCAAATTATCAATGACAGGAAACTGGAAACTTAATTTCTCTGACATAGGAGGTAAAGCCAGGACATACAATGTGTATTTCTCCTGCATAAAGGGTCTGCGTATTTTATGGCTTGATGAAAGGGCTTTTGCAAAAGCCGATCAATAAAGAATAGAACTATTCATAATTCAAATACACAACACTAAAAACTACAGACATGCGTACAATTATTTTTCTTTTATTGCTTTTACCAATTTTTTGTGCTGCACAAAAAACCGATGTACTTATAAAACTCACCGATGCAAGGGGGCAGCAAATAAAAGGCGATGCTGTTTTAAAAGGTTTTGAAAGATGGATAGCTGCAACAAGTATTACCAATGGTGGAAAAAATAATACACAGCTTAGTTTTACCATGGTAGTAAGTGGCGCTTCAGCCGATTTAAAAAAGGCAATAGCAAATGGTGAAGTTTTAATGAGTGGACAGGTTACAGTTCAATCACTCAATCCGTCTGGTGGAAGCCCAGCTATTTCCTACACTATTAAAATGGAAAACATTTCGGTAGCCGCCTGCTTCGAAGCAATGGGATGCAACAGTGCTATGAATACGACAGTTACTTTGCAGGCCATCCGAATTGGTTGGACGTATTATGATCAATCCAGAACAGGCGTACAAACTGTTTCCAGGAAATTTGGTTTTGATACCGGAACCGGTAAGGAATGGACAAATTTTTAAACATTTATTATTCACCTAACAATTTTATTATCATGAAAAAAGTATTCGCACTTTTAAGTTCCCTGTTGATTTTTGCAGGCGTAAAAGCACAAACTGCACCAGTTGTAAAAAAAGAAACGGTGAAACCCGGCACCATACAACCAGCGGTAACTGCAGACACTGCAAGAAAAATAGCTATGAAAGAAAACGTTAAACCAATAAAGTTTGATCACATAAAGCAAACGCCTGCAACATTGCCCATGAAAGAAAACACGATAAAGATGAAAGAAAATACTACAACTGCTAAACCACATAAAGATTAAATGCTGCTGCGCCTGTTTAATAAAAATAAAATTTACCAGCCTGCAGGCATTACAGTAAAACAAAGCCAGGTACATGAACGGGGAGTTTTTGCCTGTAAAAAAATTAAAGCCGGTGAGGTTATTGAAAGAGCCCCGGTAATTTTATTGCAGGCAGGCGATAAAGAGTTTTTACAAAACACTTCTTTATTCAGTTATTATTTTTTGATTGATAATGCGGATGCCCCCGCAGCGTTGGGGCTTGGCAACAGTTCGCTGTACAATCACTCGTACACTGCCAATGCAGTGTACACTGTTTGTTTAAAAGATACCTGCCTTATAATTAAAGCATGCAAAGCAATAAAACCTGGTGAAGAAATTACGCTTAATTATAATGGTAAACCAAATGATGCAACACCTGTTTATTTTCAGCCTGAAACAATATGAATAAACAGCTTTACATAAAAACTGTAAAGGGCAAAGGCCGTGGTGTTTTTTGCAAACAGTTAATTGCAAAAGATGAAGTATTTGAAACAGCACATGTAATTGTACTGCCTGCACAGGATTATAATACCGCTACTGCATCAGCACTGTGCGATTACTTTTTTAATTTTGATAAAGAGCTGGGTACACTGGCACTTGTACTTGGCTTCGGCTCTTTATACAATCATGCAGTGCATTCAAATGCAGGGTACAGTCTAAATAAAGAAACTAAAACAATGCAGTATTATGCAGTAGAAGATATTGAGCCGGGTGCTGAAATTTGTATTAATTATGGAGGCGAAAAAGGAAAAGAATATAAGGAATGGTTTGAGGCAAGAAATATAATTTATAAACAGGCTTAGTTATAAGTATTTAATTTTTCAACACGTATCAGTAAAAACTCTGCAGGTTTAATATTGGCAATGCCTGCAAGTAAAATCATTTTTTTATTGGCAATATCCGCAGCAGTCATTGTTTCGTTACCCATTGTAATAAAATAGGCCTGCTCTTTTTTTATGCCAAATAACTTTTCATCTCTGTAGTAGGTATACAATAAATTATCTGCTTCCAATCTAATTTTTGTCCAGGTGGCCGGGGTATTAGAAAGATGAATATGGGAGGCTACAATTTTATTCAATTCTATTTCAATGGTTGCTGCAACAGAAAGCTTGGTGACAGCCTTACTGCTGTACACATTATTTTTAAGTACCACTTTTGCCGGCACCGAATCTTTTATTAAAACCTGCTTTTGTTGTGCTGCAGTTTTTGTATGCATTACTATAAGTAAGATAAATAGAAAATTTTTCATACCAGTTTTTTTTATGATTGCATAAATGTACAAAGTGCCGGCCATTGCAATCTCCCCTTTTTAAGGGATTGTAACAGCTGCTCTCAAGCTATAGTTTTATCATCTAAAATAAAAAGATGAAAAACGTTTTTTATATAATGGTAATTGTAATGCTGTGTATGTTATGTGCCTGCAAAACGGTGCCTGTAACCGGCCGTAAACAGTTAAACCTTGTTCCTAATTCCATGATACAGGCATTGGCTTTTTCCCAGTACGATTCTGTAGTAAAAGTCAGTGCTACACTTTCTCAAAATGATGAAAGGGCACAAATGGTAACAAGAACCGGCACAAAAATTCAGCAGGCTGTTGAAATGTATATGCAGCAAAATAATATGAGCAAAGAAATTAAAAATTTTAAATGGGAATATAACACCATAAACGAAAATATTATAAATGCCTGGTGCATGCCCGGCGGTAAAGTGGTGGTGTACGCCGGCCTGTTACCCGTTACACAAAATGAAACAGCACTGGCGGTGGTGATGGGGCACGAAATTGCGCATGCCATTGCACGGCACGGTAACGAAAGAATGAGCACAGGATTATTAATGAGCCTGGGCGGATTAGTTTTAGAAGAAGCCTTAAAAGAAAAAAAGCAGGAAACACAATTACTTTTTTTAGGTTTGTACATGGTGGGCAGTAAACTTGCTATAGAATTGCCCAACAGCCGCATGCAGGAAAGTGAGGCCGATAAATTAGGTTTAATATTTATGAGCATGGCAGGTTACAATCCTGACGAAGCGGTTCCCTTCTGGCAACGGATGGCTGCTGAAAATAAGGGCAATAAATTACCACAATTTTTATCTACACACCCCAGCGACGAAACAAGAATAAAAAAATTAACTGAATTAATACCAGGGATAAAAGCACAATATTATAAACAATAAAATAAAAATTTATGCAATTAAAACATTTTCTTTTTGGCTGTATTAGTCTTACGCTTTGCAATTGCAGTGGCGGTTTTAGCAAAGGTGTAAAAAAAGATTTATCTACTGGTTTAACCAGTTCTTACAATGGCTTTGCTGTAGATGATATTTATTTAGCAGTGGATGATAATAAATTATCTACCAACAAAATTGCATTGGGTAAAAAGGTGGAGCTTATTGCAGACGGTGTAGATTATTACCAGCTAAAAGATGGCAAAGTAAATCCGGGGTGCCGCATTATTTTAACCGATAAAGCCGGCAAAGAAATACTGAACCTGCCTGATGCATTTGCAGAACAGGCTGCACTTGATAAATCTAAAGCAGCATCATTAAAAGCTACACTAACCACCGGCAGCCCCATGCTGGCGGGAGAAACCTATCATTTAAACGTACAGTTTTTTGATAAAAATAAAAAAGAAAGTGAGATTGTATCGGATGTGGATTTAGTGATGAAAGAGTAAGAGAATTTATTTTTATCTTTACTGCATTAAAAGCCTCACTGATAAACGGAGGCTTTTGCATTTAAATGAACGAAGAAAAATTTAAAGACTTACGTATTGTTTTCATGGGCACACCAGAATTTGCTGTTGCATCTCTTGATGCTTTGGTAAAGGCTGGATGCAATATTGTTGGCGTAATTACAGCACCCGATAAACCCGGTGGCAGAGGGATGCAGTTACAGCAAAGTGAAGTAAAAAAATATGCGGTTGAAAATAATTTAAATTTTCTGCAGCCTGAAAAATTAAAGAACCCTGAATTTTTAGAACAATTAAAATTATTGAAAGCAGATGTACAAATTGTAGTAGCCTTTCGTATGCTGCCCGAAATTGTTTGGAACATGCCGCACATGGGCACCATAAATTTACATGGCAGTTTATTGCCACAGTACCGCGGTGCAGCACCAATAAACTGGGCGGTTATAAATGGCGAAAAAGAAACCGGTGTAACTACTTTTAAATTACAACATCAAATAGATACCGGAGATATTTTATTGCAGCAAAGTTTTGCCATTGGAGAAAACGAAACAGCCGTTGAAGTGCATGATACCATGAAAGAAATGGGCGCACAACTTTTGGTAAAAACAATTAAAGGTTTGGCAGAGGGCACTTTAAAAGAAACACCACAGTTGTCAATGGTCAATAGTCACTGGTCAATAGAAAAGTCCGAAGCGTCAGGGAGTCATTCACCATTGACCATTCACCATTCTCCCAAACATGCACCAAAAATTTTTACCGAAACTTGCAAAATAGATTTTACTAAAACGGTGGAAGAAGTACATAATTTAATTAGAGGTCTGTCGCCTTTTCCCGGTGCGTTTACAATGCTTAATGGTAAAATGCTGAAGATTTATAAAGCTATGCGTCAAGAAGGCTTAAAGCCGTCAGACGTATTATACGAAACAGATGGTAAAACATTTTTAAAATTTGCCTGCGCCAATGGCTATATTGATGTAAAAGAATTGCAATTAGAAGGAAAGAAAAAAATGACCGTTGAAGAATTTCTAAGGGGCTACAGATTTTAAAATACATCAGGCGGTTTTACAAACCACCTGATGTATTTAATACTATTTTATTTTTAATTTCTCCAGCATTGCTTTACTTAAAGCCGCTTTAGGAACTACTAAACTTATAGTGTTAATTCCAAAATACGCTTCCGATACATTTATATAACCATGCACAGGCCCCACATCTCCCCAGGAGTTTTTAACCCAAAAAAATTGGTTGCCACTTTTTGATTTTTCCAATCCTGTAATATGCATCAGGTGATCATCCTGTGTAGTAAGATTTTCAAATAAGGTTTGCCGCCTTGCTGCCTCCGGGTTGCCTTCTTTTACTTCGCCTTTAATAATATCATCTTTAGTTTTCAATCCTTCAGGTATATTGCCCATATCAATGGCCGAACCCATTTTTTGCATAAAGCCATCGTTACTTACATCTGCATCCCACAGTACCGAATACCCTTTGGTTAAGGCATCTTTTGTTAATTGTATCATTTCATTTAAAGGCACATTATAATAAGCGGCATTACTAAAGTTATCCGGTACTTCTAAAACAAAAGGCTGGTAATAATTATGATGGGTAAAAGAAGTAATGTTAACATAATCAGCTGCATTAAATTTTAATACAGCTGTTGCAAATGTTTTAGGTGTATATTCTTTACCATTATAATTAAATTCTTCCGGTGCTTTACCCAACTCGTCATCTAAAATTTCTTTGTACTTTTTCATCCAGTTTTGCGGCACAGGATTTATTTTTATAATGCTGTCTAAATATTCCTGTAATTCCTTAACTAATTTTACATGGTTATGCTCTGTATAGCCTGTCTTTAATCCACTGTACGCCGTTTCTGGCATGGCGCCATATTTATCAATGGCGTTTATCAGGTCGTGCCCAAGGCCACCTTCTCCAAATTGTGTATGGCCCTGGCGCAGTATATAATTTTTTGCTTTTTCCAAATATGTATTTCTAACAGAAAACATTTCACTCAAATCTATTTCACCTAAATTATTTTTAAGGCATTGGCTTTCTATTAATGATGTGGTGGAAAAGCACCAGCAGGTGCCCGTCATTCCCTGATTTTTTACACTGGTTGCAGCAATATTTTTTTCTTCGGTAAAATAATGGGGTGCATTTGTATTTTCTATGCTTGGCTTACCATTTGGCTCACGTGGTTTTACCGGTTGTGGCAAATCTCCCTGCGACCAGCCTGCCAAAAAAAAAGCAACAGCAAATGCCGATAAAAATATTTTCTTCATAAAATTTATTTTGAATAATTGATGGTACAATATAATTTATTTTCTCCTGCGCCTAATGCACTGGCGGCAGCATTACTTATCCTTATTATCAATCCGCCATTTTGTTTTATATCCGGAATTAGATCCAGCACTTTTGCATATATCGATTTACCTGTAGCATTGTTAGTTATTTTTAAAATAGTTCCGGCAGCAGCTGTATTGTGCAGGCAATAATATTTTCCATCCTGCCAGCCACTGGTACTTTTAAAAATACCGCCATCGCCAGTTTCAGTTACTAAGGAGTTGCCTTTTGTTTGTTCATCAAATACATTTTTAAAAATGCCCCCTTTAAAATCAGCCGCCTTTGCTTCGTTAACAGGTGGTGGGGCAACATCATATTTTTTTACAGGCTGTGGTATTTCCTTTTTTATTTCAACCGGTTTTACACTTTCAACAGTGTTGTTACTAACAGGGATATCTTTTTCTGCAACTTTTTTTATTGTCTTCGGTTCTTTAATTACCGCAATTGTATTTTGTTGTTGCGCTGCTTTATTGCTATTGCTGTATCCTACAATTATTTTTGTTCCTTCACTCAATGCATCAGCAGTAAGGTTATTCCATTTTTTTATATCTGCCACTGTAGTATTATACAATTTACTAATTGCATACAGGGTTTGTTTTTTTGCTACGGTATGATAAACAGGGGTTGCTTTTTTTTCATCAGCCAAAATAGTTTTTATTACAGGTACCGGCCTTGCAGGTGCATTAACTGGTTTAACAGCTTCGGTTTTAGGCGCTTCATTTGCGGTACTTGCTGCAGGAATTTTTAATACCTGGCCCAGCGTTAAACCTTTATCATAATCAATATTATTATAGGTGGCCAGCTCCCTGCCATTAATATTATATAAACGGCCAATGCTGGTAAGGCTTTCTTTTGCCTTTACGGTATGGGTTATAACTTTTTGAGCAATTGCAAACAGCGGCAGTAAAAACAACAGAAAAAATAATTTCTTCATAGCGAAAAATATTGTGCTGCAAATATGCAAAAATTAGTTGGTTTTTGTACCTATTAAGTTGTTAAGAATACCGCTTATTTATTAAGGATGCGCCATTCTTTAGGATAATAATTGTTAATACGGTTGGGAAGTATTTTTACCCAACCCAAAGGCAGTTGCTGATATTTTATTAATGCCCAGCCTTTTAACGAGTATTTAATTTTTATTTCCTGCTTACGCAGATATTGAAGAGCCGTTTGCAAATCCACCTCAATTGAAGGAATGCCTTTGCTGATAATTGTACTTAATGCCAGCTCGTGATGAGGAATTAGTTCATCCCTGATAACAGCACCCATTTTTACGCCAGCTTTTTTTATGTATAAAGAATTTTGAATAGCCGCTAAATCATTGTGCAGATGAAGGGGCATTGCAATTATGTCTTCATTTTGTTTGATGAAAAAAAAATCATCTGCATTTTTTAACCAGGGTTTTAAAACCTCCATTTCATTTTTAGATACTTTTTCTGTTTTTCTATTTGCTAATTGCGTATTACCATTTGCAAATTGCCTGTTGATAAACGCTGCAATAAAAAAACCTTCGCCTTTTACTTTATCTGGATAAAACCGGTAACCAAATCCTTTATAAATTTCGCTTTGTGTTTCCACAATATCCCAGCTTTCTTCAATCTTCAGTTGTACACTTTCAACTTTAAATTCTTTTATTATCCAGTCGCATATTGCCTCATCTTCCTCGGTGGAGTAAGAGCAGGTGGAATAAATTATAATCCCATTTTCTTTTAAGGAAGAAAATACATCGGCTAAAATTCTTTGCTGGCGCTGGCTGCACAGCTGTACATTATTTAAACTCCATTCGTCAATTGCTGCAACATCCTTTCTGAATAAGCCACTGCCACTGCATGGTGCATCTATCACTATAACATCAAAGTAATTTTCTAAACGCTTAAAATCTTTTGCATCGTTATTAGTAACAATAACATTTGCTGCACCCCATTTGGTAATATTTTCACTTAAAACATTAATCCTTGTTTTTATTACTTCGTTACTTACCAATAAACTTTCTGCAGAAATTAAAGACTGTATCAATGTAGATTTTCCACCGGGTGCAGCGCACAGGTCTAAAATTTTTACGGTTTGCAATAAATCAACAGTTTGCTTTAATGCCTGCTCTAAAAACATACTGCTGGCTTCCTGCACATAATATGCTCCTGCATGAAAAAGCGGGTCCGCTGTGAATGATGGCCGCTCAGCAAAATAGTATCCTTTGGTATTCCATGGAACTTCCTCCAGTTGAGCATTGAATATGGAGGATTGATTATTGAATGTTTTTTCCGGATTTTTTCTAACAGAAGTTATTTGCTCACCGGATTGATGCACTTTTTTAAAAGCTTCTTCATCAAAGCCTTTAACTTCCTTTATCGAATCTAAAAATATACCTGGTAATTCCAAAATTAAAAATACTTATTTCAATAAATCAACAGCCTTGTTTACCTGTAAAGTGTAAGCCTGTAAAGTAGCAGCAACAATTTCAATATTATCCTGCGCTTCTTTCCAGTTGCGCTGTTCAACAGCTTCTCTTACACCCGGTATTGTTTTTACACCATAGCCTGTATAAAAACCCGGTGCATAAATCTGGTGCTTATACCAGGTACGCCTTGGTAAACCGTTTGGCTGAATTAAACTTTGCTCTGCTTTATATAAAATGGTATTTAATTCATTTTGTTTATCTCTGCTAAGCTGCATTGCTTTTGTATATAATTTTTGAAATTCCTCACTCAAATTTTTTAATTGTACCAATGCGTTTTCAAGATTGCTGAAATTTAAAAATGGAACAGCATCTTTCATTTTTGGGCTGGCGTAAATTTTTGTGGGGTCTTTGGCTAAATCAAAAGCATTATTTTTTAGTAAGGCATTGTGCATATCAGTTTCGGTCCTTGTGTTTTCTAATAATGTTTTTATTTCAACAGTGTATTCATTTACTGTTTTATAAAAACTATTAAAATCTATGGGCAGCACATCTGCATTAGCCAAACGCAATACCGTTCTTCCTGCTGTTTTTGATAAGGCTTCGCCATATTTAAAACCCGGATCTTTAAACTTTATAAACATATCGTACGAATCGTAAATAGAATGGTATTCACCTCCCTCGCCCTCGCCGTCAAAACCTAAATTCATTGATGGAATACCGAGGAATTGTAAAAATCCGCCCCAATCGCTTCCTGCTCCTAACGCACTTAGTTTTAATTGTTTGTTACCCAATAATTTTGTTCTTGCATTTTTATCAGCATCAATCATTGCTTTTGCATAACGTCTATCGTTGATGCTTACACCGGTTTCGGGATCTTTTACTTCGTTAGCAATTTCATTAAAATAAGTTTCAAAAACATGCGATCCGCCTGCACCAATAAATCCACGGCTGTTACCATCTGTATTAATATAAGCAACAGTTTTTTGTTTTAATTCTTCCTGGTGATCTTCTACCCATTCTGTACTGCCCAGCAAACTTGGTTCTTCTGCATCCCATGCACAAAATACAATGGTGCGTTTTGGTTTAATGCCTTTTGCTG
>NZ_JANPCM010000486.1:0-3985 GCF_031430955.1 Ferruginibacter sp. | reverse complement strand
AGGCGATTTGGATAAACCCAAGCTGGTTATGTTTATTGATGAGGCCCATTTAATTTTTCAGGAGGCCAGTGAAGCTTTGTTGCAGCAAATAGAAACAATAATAAAACTCATCCGTTCAAAAGGAATTGGTATTTTCTTTTGTACACAAAACCCCATGGACGTACCGGCAAGTGTGCTGGGCCAATTAGGTTTAAAAGTGCAGCATGCGTTAAGGGCATTTACTGCCGCCGACAGAAAAGTTATTAAACAAACAGCACAAAATTATCCCGAAACAGCATTTTATAAAACGGAAGATTTAATTACACAGTTGGGCATAGGCGAAGCATTAGTAACGATGCTGAATGAAAAAGGTATTCCCACACCGCTGGCACATGTAATGCTTTGTGCACCACGAAGCAGAATGGATGTGCTGACTGAAGGAGAGATTGACATCATTGCAGGTAAATCTAAATTAGTTGCTAAATATAACAGGGCTATTGACAGCGAAAGTGCGTATGAAATTTTAACTGCTAAATTGGAAGAGGCAGCAGAAAATTCAGCGACAGAAGAAAAAGAAACAGGCAAAAAAACTAAAGAAGAAAAATCAACCTTGGAAAAAGTTGCTGATAATACTATTGTAAAAAGTATGGTACGCACTGCAGGCAATACTATTGTGCGTTCTTTATTAGGCGCTTTAGGTTTAGGTGGCAGAAGCAGATCAAGCAAAAGTAAAAGTTGGTTTTAACATAGTCTGACTTCCCCGTCTGACTATGTAAAGCCTGATAAACCATTACTGTTTCTCAGGCTTTTTTGTTTTGTTATCTTTGCTCATGCTTAAGAAAATTTTCTATCACCGTTTTGGGCCGGTAGCAATTGTGGCCATTTTAGTTTGCGCCATCAGCTTAATTACAAGAATTATATTACTGGTAAAAAGTTGGACCGGGCTGGAGTTAAATACATTAAAACTCATCGGAATTTTTATAATTGGATTATTCTATGATCTGGTAGTAAGCGGTTTTTTTGCTATCCCAGTTGCTTTGTATTGCTGGCTGATGAAAGACTCCTTTTATCAAAAACGCTGGAACCGCATTCCGTTATTTATCCTGTTTTTTTTAATCACTTTTATTCTGCTTTTAAATGCCGGTGGCGAAATTATTTTTTGGGATGAATTTAGTGTGCGGTATAATTTTATTGCTGTTGATTATCTAATTTATACAACTGAAGTGCTTGGTAATATTTGGGAATCGTACAATATTCCTCTTATTGGCAGTGGAGTAATTCTTGCAACTGTTACTGTTGTTGTTTTGGTAAGAAAAAAAATTGCTCTTTCCCAAATGGTAAGTATGCGTTTTGCAAAACGTTCAGCTTTCTTTTTTTTATTTTTATTGATACCCCTTGCCGGTTATTTTTTAGTAAACAACAGGGTTAAAAATATCAGTAACAATAATTATGTAAATGAATTGGGTGGCAATGGTATTTATGAATTTGGTTCAGCATTTTGGAATAATGAAATTGATTATAACCGTTTTTATATTGTCCATAATGATACTGCTAATTTTAAAATTTTAAAAGAAATGCTGCAGGCACCCAATGCAACATTCACCGGTAATCCATTAAGTGTAGAAAGAATAATTAAAAACGACAGCCCGGAACACAAATGGAATGTAGTATTGATTAGTGTAGAAAGTTTAAGCGGCGATTATTTAAAACATTTTGGTAATAAAGAAAACATCACACCATTTTTAGATTCTCTTATCCCACACAGTTTATTTTTTGAAAATTTTTATGCAACCGGTACAAGGACGGTAAGAGGATTGGAAGCATTGTCGTTAGCCATTCCGCCAACTCCCGGCCAGTCGATAGTAAGACGGCCAGACAACGGAGATATGTTTACCATGGGTAGTGTTTTAAAAACAAAAGGCTACGATGTAAATTATATTTATGGAGGCAATGCTTTTTTTGATAACATGGGAAAATATTTTGGCGGTAATGGATATACTGTGTTAGATAAAAGGGATGTTCCCGAAAAAATGGTACATCATACCAGTGCATGGGGCATTGATGATGAAGCTGCGTTTGATTTTACTTTACAGCAGTGTGATAAAAGTTTTTCAGGCGGTAAATTATTCTTCAATCATATTATGACGGTGAGCAATCACCGGCCCTACACTTTCCCCGATGGAAGAATTGATATTCCATCTGCATCGCAATCTGTTGCAGGCGGAGTAAAGTACACGGATTATGCCATTAATAAATTTTTAAAAGACGCACACCAAAAACCATGGTTTAATAATACTATTTTTGTAATTGTTGCCGATCATTGCAGCAAAAGCGCCGGCAAAACAGATTTGCCCGTTAACCGCTATCACATTCCTTGTTTTATTTACTCCCCTCTTTTAGTTAAACCAAATATTGAGCAACGCCTTACCAGCCAAATAGATTTAGTGCCTACCGTTTTGGGCATGCTAAATCTTAACTACACCAGTCGTTTTTTAGGTTATGATATTTTTAAAACTCCTGCAGGCAGAGAAAGAGCATTTATAAGCACTTATCAGGATATGGGTTATATCCGAAATGGAAAGCTCGTAATTCTATCACCACAAAAGAAAATAGAAATGGTAATACCCAACTTTATTTCCGGTATTACCAGTAAAATATCGCATGAAAAAGCCCTGGAAAACGAAACTGTTGCATGGTATCAGGGAGCTAATTATTTGTATAAATCTGGCGGATATAATATAAAAAAATAGTTCTTAATATCTGTGTAAGTGCTTGATTTTCAATTTTTAAAATAAAAGGACTGTGTATTTAAGACATTATTATAGAAGCCGCCAAATTATAAAATATTTTAAAAATATTGTATAAAAATGTTGTGGAATCGTAAATTCCGCATTATCTTCGTTTCGGTTTTTCATAGGATATTGGATTTTAAAGCGGGACTAGATTTCTATCTTGGTCCCTTTTTTATTTTATACAACTCCCAATTTTTAATTTTTGTTGTATTATTACTAAACTACACTTGTACAGATTCTTACAAAAAAATCCTTCCCTCTTTATCAACCGTAATCTTATTTTCTTCCTGCAAATAATTTATTACTTTCCATAATTTTTCTTTTTTTACAGTCTTCAATATATTCTGAATGTCCTTTACAGGCATAGCAGTGTCTTTTATAAGTAGTAAAATACCGGATGAAATTTTTTCAAATTCTTCTTTGGTTATGATAATAGCTTTTTGATTAATACAGTTATCACATTTACCGCAATCGTTTGCTGCAGGCGCATTGAAATAAACGGAGATTAATTTGCTGCGGCATGAAGTGGTATTTTTTACATAATTTACTATTGCTGCAACCCGTTGCTCAAAATTCTTTTTTCTTTCTAAGTAGTTTGCGGTGTTAACGGCATAGCTGTCGGCATACATCCTGTTTTGCAAAAGTGTAATTTGGGGTTTGTCTTTTTGTGGGGTATAAATAATAATTCCATAATCGTTTAACTGGGTCAGCTCTTTTTTTAAAATAACAATATCTTTCTTTAAAAAATTAGCCAGCAGGTTTTCATTAATTGTTGATGGAAAATCAAAAATGCCTTCGTAAGACCTTAGCAGCCCTTTTATAGCTGGTTCTAAATTTGGATGCATTTTTTCAAAATCTGTTAAGTCATTTCTGTTAGCAGTAAATAATACTGTAGAAGGTTTAAAAACCATTTCATTAAAACTGAGTACATCTTCCTGCTCCAGCACTTTAATGGCATAAGTGGCGGCAAGTATATTTAATTTAAAAGCACGGGTAAATGTGGTAATATCTAAATCATAACTTAAATCTTCACCGGTTCCTGCTGCAATTTGTAAATGATTCATTAAAGCGGTGTACACTTTTTTTATTTCTTCTTCTGTTGGAAACCGTATATCGCTTTGCTTTTGTAAATCTTCCAGCTCTTTATTACTGAATAATAAAACGGCATAAGCTTTTTTGCCATCTCTGCCGGCACGGCCAGCTTCCTGGTAATA
>NZ_JANPCM010000485.1:0-5720 GCF_031430955.1 Ferruginibacter sp. | reverse complement strand
GTACCAATTTTATGATTGGTTTGGGCCTTGCTGCAGTAGCGGGGCATATATTCCCCATTTTTGCCGATTTTAAAGGCGGTAAAGGTGTGGCTACTTTATTTGGGATGTTACTGGCTGTGCAACCCGTTGTTGCAATTAGCTGTGTGGGTGTTTTTTTAATTGTACTTTATCTAACCCGTTACGTTTCGCTTAGCTCAATATTGGCTGCTTTATTTCTACCCATTTGTGTATTGTGGATATGGAATGAGCATGAAATATTATACCGCATTTTTGCACTGTTAGTGGCATCATTAGTTATTTTTACCCATCAAAAAAATATTGGCCGCATATTACGTGGCGTTGAAAGCCGGGTGCCCATACTTAAACACCGTGACAGAAGAAAATCACGCCGCCGCAACGATTAACATTTCCTCTACAACCTTATCTTAAAAAATTACGTCTTAACTTAAAATTACATTTTGTGATTTTTGAAGTTATTAAAATTGGTACGCCAATTGTTTATTATAAGATTATAATTAAAACTCAAACAAAATGAAAAAAGTATTTATCTTATTATTTTCTGTTTCGCTGTTAGCAGCATGCTCAAGAAATGCAATTACCGGTCGTAAGCAACTGGGGCTTTTTTCAGAAGCATCACTGCAGCAAATGGCAGTAACTGAATACAGAAGTTTTTTATCGCAAAACCAGGTGGTTAGTGAAAACACCAGTAAAGATGCGGAAATGGTACGCCGTGTAGGCAGCAGAATTGCAACAGCTATTACTCAGTATTACCGTAGTAAAGGCCTTGCTGCTGAATTAGACGGATACAAATGGGAATTTAATTTGGTAAATGATAAAGCAGTAAATGCATGGTGTATGCCCGGCGGAAAAGTGGTGGTGTACACGGGCCTGTTACCTTATACACAAAACGAAGCAGGGTTAGCAATTGTACTGGGGCATGAAATTACGCATGCAGTAGCGCACCATGGTAACGAACGTATGAGCCAGGGTGCAATTGCACAAGGCTTGGAAATTGTAGGTAATATTGCTACATCAGGTAATTCGAAATATAACAACCTGTTTAATAATATTTTTGCACCTGCTGCACAAGTTGGTGTTTTATTACCTAATGGCAGAAACCAGGAGCTTGAAGCCGATCGTTTAGGATTAAATTTTGCGGCAATGGCAGGTTATAATCCAAGAGAAGCAATTCCTTTTTGGCAGAGAATGGCTGCTGCCGGGGGAAACGCTAAACCACCTGAGTTTTTATCCACTCACCCGGCTGATGAGAGGAGGATTGCAAATCTGGAGAAGAATATGCCTGAAGCACTATCTTATTATAAACCAATAAGTAAATAAAGAAAATATTTTATATAATTAAAAAACTCTGCAAACAGCAGAGTTTTTTTTGTTTAAACTTTCATCTACCAAACTTAATGTTTAATTTTACAGTTCTAAACAGCTTTGCTGTTATACAACTTTTAACCCTCCGGAAAAACATCTTTTTAAATTAGCTGCATTTTTGCAGCCAATAATTGTTTTGTTGCTGGTATAATAATTATTAAAATTAACTGTTGTTTTGCCTATGTCTTCTCAAACTTTATTGGAAAAATTACAACTGGGTGATGAAAAAAATTTGCTCCTTCAGGGTTTACCACTTGCCATTGAAAAACAATTCATCAAACTTTCTTTCTCTAAAAATGTAACACCTTTACTTAAAATTAGAAAAATTGATTTTGCTTTAATATTTGCATTTAGCCAAAAGCAATTAAGAGAAATATTAAAGGAAGTAATACCGGCTTTGCACAGCGAAGCTAAATTTTGGATTGCTTATCCTAAAGCTTCCTCAAAAATTACAAGTGATTTATGCAGGGATGCTAACTGGGATTTTATTACTGAACATGGTTTTGAAACAGTGCGGTTGATTGCCGTAGATAATTTGTGGAGTGCCGCAAGATTTAAAAAGCCCGACACAGATACTAATAAAGCGCCTTCATTTTCTTCTGCAAACCCTGCCCCGGGTGTAGATTATACAAATCGTATCATTGAAACACCGGCGGAGTTACAAAAATTGCTGGAAAAAAATAAAACTGCCGCTGCATTTTTTAATTCTCTTGCGTTTAGCCACAAACGGGAATATGTAGAGTGGATTGTAAGTGCTAAAAAAGAAGAAACTAAAAATAAGCGCCTGGAAACTACCATGGAAAAATTAATAGCGCAAAAGAAAAATTTTAATCAAAAATAATTTACTTAAAAATTACTGTACCCAATTGTTTTGTCAATTCTATTTCCATTTGTTTAAGGTGCTGGTGTGTTTGTACTAAAATCATTTGCTCTTCCGAAATTAAAGATTTTTCCAGGTCATGCTGGTTTTCATCCATCAGCCTTTTTATCTTTTTTAATTTCAGGTAATTAAGGGTGCTAAAAACTTCTTCCTTAAATAAATCTTCTCTTGTAGGTATGTGGCCTTCAAAATGTTCAGACCATTTGGGGCTTATTTCATAATTAAAATCCATGATGCTTACCACCAGCGAACTCATTTTTAAATTATCATGGTATAAAAAATTTTTAGGTGTGGGTTCTATCCCTTCGTTGTACCAGGTTTTATAGGTTTGCACCACATGCACTAAATCTTTATTGTCAATCAATTCCTCTAACTGGTTTAATTCAATTTCTTTAAAAATATAATTGGCTACTTTTTGTTCTTCATCCCAGTCTTTTAAACCAAACTCCAGCAAACTTCTTACCATGGCCCTTTCGTGCATTTCATCTTTGTTAAATAGAGACAGGGTATCATCTACTGTTTCGGCTGGTAAAATATTTACATCATTTCTTTCTTCCCTGTAAGATTGATTTTCTGCCTTGGTAACTTTTTCTCTTATAAATTTATTTACCAAAGCATGCAAACCGCTTTCTTCAATCTTTAAAATTTCGGAACATTGTTTTATATAATCCTGCTGTTTGGTAAAATCTTCTGCCTTATTAATTTTTGCGATCGTTTCGGCAATCTGGTTTACAATAATGGACTTTTTATTACTATCGGTACCGGCATCTTTTAATGCAATATCTAATTGAAATAAAATTACATCTCTTTTATTTTCTGCAATAAAATTGGCAAAAGCAGCAGCACCCACTTTGTTTATATAGCTGTCGGGGTCTTCTTTGTCCGGTATTAAAACCAATTTTACATTCAGGCTTTCTTCCAATGCCAAATCCAATCCACGCAATGCAGCTTTTATACCTGCATTATCGCCATCATAAATTATTGTAAGGTTGTTGGTGTACTTTTTTATCAGCCTTAACTGGTCGGGTGTTAAAGATGTGCCACCACTGGCCACCACATTTTCTATACCGGCCTGGTGTAAACTAACCACATCGGTATAACCTTCTACCAATAAACATTCATCTGCTTTATCAATAGCTAATCTTGCAAAATAACTGCCGTACAGCAATTTACTTTTTACATAAATTTCATTTTCCGGCGTGTTAATATATTTAGGAGCCTTGTCGTTGTTTTTAATAATTCTGGCACCAAAGCCCAATACTTTTCCACTTTGATTATGGATAGGAAAAATTATTCTTCCACGGTAATTATCATACGCATTGCCATCTCTTACATTTACCAATCCGCTTTTTTGCAGGTATTCTAAATTGTATTGATTGGCCAATGCCTCTTTTGTAAAGCTATCCCTTGCCCCGGGGTTAAAACCCAATTGAAATTTATTAATTATTTCTTCTCTGAACCCCCGTTGTTTTAAATAACTTAAAGCAATATCCTGGCCTTCATCTGTATTAAACAATGCATTGGTAAAAAACTTTTGTGCAAAGTTGTTGATGATGTAAAGGCTGTCGGCAACCTGTTGTTGCTGTTTATACTCGGGGCTTGTTTCTGTTTCTTCAATTTCTACATTGTACTTTGCGGCAAGCCAGCGTAAGGCTTCGGCATAACTGTACTTTTCAGCTTCCATTAAAAAGCTTATAGAATTGCCGCTGCGGCCACAGCCAAAACATTTGTAAATTTCTTTAGCGGCAGATACAGTAAATGAAGGCGATTTTTCGTTGTGAAAAGGGCACAGGCCAATATAATTAGTGCCTCTTTTTTTTAATTTTACAAACGAGCCCACAATCTCCACAATATCTATGCGGCTGAGTATTTGCTGTATGGTATTTTGTGTAATCAAAGTATTGTTAAAAACAGCTGCAATTTAGCCAACTTTAGTTTTTTTACCGTCTTTATTTTAAGTAACAGTTTTATGGCATGGTTTATGAAAAACTGGTTAAAAAATCATCCTTATACACAATTAACTAATATCTTTATCACCTAAAAATAAAATAGAATGAAGAAATATTGTTTTTTTATTATGCTGCTTTTTGCAGGCATCGCAAGTTTTGGCCAAAGCCTTGATGAAATTAATAAGCTGATGATCTTAGGGCAAAACAAAAAAGCTAAAGAAGGTGTTGATAAATTTATGGCAGATGCAAAAAATGCTAAATCATCCCTTGCATGGTTTTACAAAAGCAGAATTTACAACACAGCTTCTAAAGATTCTGGCTTAAGTGCTGCAGATGCCATGAAATTAAAAGCAGAGGCTTTTGAAGCGCTGAAAAAATACCAGCAAATGGACGCTAAAGAAGAAGCTTTTGTACAGGAAAACCATGCTACTTACTTTGATTTGTACAACGGGTATTTTGATATTGGCGCAAAAGAATTTAATGCTAAAAATTTTCCTCTTTCTTTTGAAGGATTTAAAAATGCTTTAGTAGTTGAAGATTATGTAAAATCTAAAAACTATGAATATAATGGGTTTAAATTTCCATCATTAGATACTTCGCTAATTTTAAATACCGCAATTGCTGCTACCAATGCTAAAGACGAGGCTTCTGCCATTACTTTTTACAAAAAGCTAACCGATGCTAATTTATCGGGTCAGCAATATTTAAATATTTACCAGTACCTGGCGGAGTATTATGCAAAAAACAAGGATGAAGCTAATTTAACTGCATTGCTTGAAAAAGGGAAATCTTTATATCCTGCTGATGATTACTGGACGGAATTTGAATTAGACAGAATTTCAAAATCTGGCGATAAAAAAGTCCTGATTGCAAAGTATGAGGAGCTGATGAAAAAGTATCCGGAAAAATATACTTATCCTTATAATTTAAGTGTGGAAATGTATAATGATCTATATACTGGAGATAACAGACCAGCCAACCCGGAAGCAATGAAAAATAAATTAACAGAAACATTAAAAATTGCTATACCCCTTGATAAAGGTATTGATGCAAAAATGCTGATGACAAGGCATTTGTATAATGCAGCTTACGATTTACAGGATTCATCTAAAAAAATTAAAGGCATAAAACCTGCTGATATAAAACTCCGCAGCGATCTAAAGGCAATGGTTATAAAAAAGATAGATGAATGCATTCCGTATGCAGAAGGGGTGGTGAGTTATTTAGCAGCTCAGCCCACTTTAAAACCAACACAAAAATCTAATTATAAAATTGTACTGGATATTTTAAGCCAGTTTTATAATACAAAAAATGATTTAAAGAAAGCAGCTGAGTATGATAAGAAAAAGACGGAAGTAGATAAACTGTAGTAAAGGGTATAAAATATATAGTATAAACAAGCCGCTGAAATTTTAGCGGCTTGTTTATTTATTAAAATATTTTTTAGCATTATCCCCTGCAAGTGTTTACTTTAAGGATATTGGCAGCATATAAAATAAAAATACCGG
>NZ_JANPCM010000484.1:0-2617 GCF_031430955.1 Ferruginibacter sp. | reverse complement strand
TCTGCTTTTAAATCTGCATTATCCTGCACAAATAATTCCACAGCATTTCTTTCCGCCGCAGACAGTTCATTGTCTATGTACAGTAAAAAAAACTCTTCGTAATTATTTCTGTTTAAAATCATAGTTGATAGTTGATAGTGGTTAGTTGTTAGTGGGCAGCCTTTCTGTCATCTGCCAACTTAAATAACGTTTTCCACCCTCACAATATATTCCCTCAATTGCAATCTTGCCCGGTGTAAATAAACTTTTACCTGGCTTTCGTTTAGTTCAGTAATTTTTCCAATCTCTTCGTAACTGTAGCCCTCATAATCTTTAAGCATAACCAAACTGCGTTGCAGATCGCTAAGTTTACTCAACGCCTCATTTAAAATGCGTTTAGTATCCAGTTTTGGATCTACAGTTCCCCGGGCATTTTCATTAAATTCTTCTCTTAAACTAATCCTTTTATTCTTTCTGATATGATCAATCATTTGGTGATAAGCCACGGTAAACAAAAAGCTTTTACACCTTTCATTATCTACCGTTTTCCTGCTCACCCACATTTTTTCAAAAGCACCCTGTACTACATCTCTTGCATCCTCTTCGTGCCTCAAATTTTTAAGGATAAAGCGGTACACATTATCTGCATACAGGTTAACGCATTCATTGTACTCTCTCTCAGTCATACAAGGTTGTTGGGGAAAAAGGTTAGTTTTTTTTGTACAATACGAAGGTCAGTAATAAAATGTTACAGTAAAGGGCAAAAATAAATTTTTGCCCCAACTTTATAGCTATAGTCAGCATTGTTGTGTCACTCACTTGTACGGCATACCTTTATTGGGCTTTTATCTAAGCGTATTTATGCAATATCAATCTCCCCAATCATCTTCTAAATTTCCCCTCTCCGCCAGCTGGCGGAAGGATAGGTGGGGCTTTTTATCCTAAATTTGCACCTACTAAACTAATCACATGAACCAAAAATTTGTACAGCGCATTGCTGCAGAACTTTCCGAAATTGAAGCTGCAGGCCTGTCTAAAAAAGAACGCATTATTACCAGCGATCAGGGTGCCGAAATTATTGTGGGCGGAAAAACAGTCTTAAACTTTTGTGCCAATAATTATCTCGGTCTTTCTTCTCACCCCAAAGTAGTTGCTGCCGCAAAAAAATATATTGATTTAAGAGGGTATGGCATGAGCAGTGTTCGTTTTATTTGCGGCACACAGGATATTCATAAAGAACTGGAAAAAAAACTGGCTGATTTTTTAGGTACAGAAGATACCATTTTATACGCTGCGGCTTTTGATGCTAATGGCGGCGTGTTTGAACCATTGTTTGGCGAAGAAGATGCCATCATCAGCGATGCATTAAACCATGCCAGCATAATTGATGGCGTACGTTTATGTAAGGCTCAGCGCTACCGTTATGAGCATAATAATATGGCCGACCTGGAAACTAAATTAAAAGAAAGTGTTCATTTACGCAGCCGCATTATTGTAACCGATGGCAGCTTTAGTATGGATGGCACCATTGCACAATTAGATAAAATTTGCGACCTCGCCGATAAATATGATGCTATTGTAATGATTGATGAATGTCATTCTTCGGGCTTTTTAGGCAAGACAGGAAGAGGCACACATGAATACAGAAATGTAATGGGCCGGATTGATATTATTACCGGCACATTGGGCAAAGCATTGGGTGGCGCAAGCGGTGGTTTTACCAGTGGCAGAAAAGAAATTATAGAAATGTTACGCCAGCGCAGCCGTCCTTATTTATTCAGTAACACCGTTGCGCCAAGTATTGTGGGTGCAAGTATTGCGGTATTAGATATGTTGAGTGAAACAACAGAACTGAGAGATCAGTTAGAATACAACACCAAATACTTTCGCAGTAAAATGACAGAAGCCGGTTTTGATATTAAACCCGGCGATCACCCAATTGTACCTATCATGCTGTACGAAGCAACTGTTGCACAAAACTTTGCTGCTAAATTACTGGAGGAAGGTATTTATGTAATTGGATTTTTCTTTCCTGTGGTGGCAAAAGGTCAGGCAAGAATAAGGGTGCAGTTAAGTGCAGCACATGAGCAGGCACATTTGGATAAAGCGATTGCGGCGTTTACGAAAGTGGGGAGAGAGTTGGGGGTGTTGAAGTGAAAAAAGGCTGCTATTTAATTGGTATTTAAAAAGGCAAAAATAATTTGGAAAATAAATAAATGTAAAGTATGTTTGACGTAAAATAAACTTTACATCATGCCTGTCATTAAACTTTTATCTAACAAATTCAAACTGATTGGTACTATAATTTTAGTATTAACCATTCCGCTGGTTTTTCTGTTGGTATATTTTTTTCCACAAATTAAAAGCCATGCCGGGCTTGCTAAATCTATTGCATCAATCATTGCAATTATTGGTTTTGCATTAATTATTTTTTCAAGAGAAAAAATTGAAGATGAATTTATTGAAAACTGCAGGTTAAAGGCTTTTGCAATATCATTTTCGATAGGTATCACTACCTATATCATTTACGAAATTTTATTTATTATAGATAAAGAGCCATCAAGAACAATATTTCAGGCTTTATTTAATCAATGCTTATTTTATGTGGTATACTTTTATCTTCTGAAAAATAATTTCT
>NZ_JANPCM010000483.1:0-4055 GCF_031430955.1 Ferruginibacter sp. | reverse complement strand
TTTTAATTTTGGTTTTAAAACACGTAGAAGGCCACGGTATTGCCGGAGAATTTCTTTCTTTTCTTCTTCTTCAGAGAGATTGTATTTTGGTATACCTATTGTTGTTTCCATGTATTAAAACGAATTTACGGAAAACAATTCTGTTTCTATTTTTTACAGAAATCCCTTACTTTTGCACCCCTTAACCGGATGTGGCGAAATTGGCAGACGCACCAGACTTAGGATCTGGCGGAGCAATCCATGTAGGTTCGACCCCTATCATCCGGACTTTTTCAAGTTAATTGGTTAATTAGTTAAATTGGTATTCAAGTGTGAATGCTACAACTAATTAACCAATAAACAAATTAACTAATTAACATTAAGAAATGGCTACAGTAGTAAGAGAAAACATTGGTTTATTACACGATAAATTAATTGTAAAAGTTAGTAAGGATGATTATTTTCCTTCGTTTGATAAAAAATTAAAGGAATACAGCAAGAACGCAAATATCCCCGGTTTTAGAAAAGGAATGGTACCAGCAGGCATGATTAAAAAAATGTACGGCGGTTCTATTTTTACCGATGAGGTTATTAAAACTGTAGAAAAAGAATTATATAATTACCTGAATGCCGAAAAGCCAGAAATTTTTGCTCAGCCTTTGCCATTAACCAACGATGTGGCTAAAATGGATATTAATAACCCGGCTGATTATGAGTTTGGTTTTGAAATGGGATTGAAGCCTGATTATTCTTTGGCTGAAATCAGCAAAGCAAAAATCACACTGCATAAAGTAAAAGCTACCGATGCAATGGTGGAGGAAGAAATAAACCGGATGCAAATTAAAGGCGGTAAAATGACAGAGCCTGAAACGGTAAATAACGAAGAAAATGTTTTAAACGTTTTATTTAAGGAAAGCGATAAAGAGGGTAATGCTGTAGAAGGGGTAACAAAAGAAAATTCGGTAATACTTAAATATTTAACTGCCGCTACGCAGAAAAAATTTATGGGTAAAAAAGTTGGCGAAGTTGTAACCGTACAATTAAGCAAAGCTTTTGACGAAGATAAACTGGCAATGATAGTGCAGGATTTGGGTTTTGAAAAAGATGATGCCGCCGCCGCAAAAAAATATTTTAATCTTGAAATTGTAAAGATTGGTTTAGTAGAAAAAAGAGAATTGAACGAAGATTTTTTTAAAGAAATTTATCCTGCAAAAGATATTAAAAACGAAGATGAATTAAAGATTGCTATTAAAGAAGAGATACAACAATATTGGGATGCACAAAGCCGTAACCAAATGCAGGATCAGTTGTATCATTATTTAATTGATGAAACAAAAATGGAATTCCCTGCAGATTTTTTAAAGCGCTGGTTGCAAACCGGCGGCGAAAAACCAAAAACTGCAGAAGAAGCCGAAGCCGAATTCCCGGGTTTTATTAACCAGTTAAAATGGACTTTAATAAGCGATAAATTAATACAGGAAAATAAACTGCAGGTTACCAACGAAGAATTAAGGGACAGCATGAAGGCGGAAATAATGAAATACTTTGGTGCCATGAGCATGGGGGATGATACCAGCTGGATTGAAAGCTATATCGACCGCATGATGAAAGATGAAAAGCAGGTGGACAGCAGCTACCGCCGTTTAATTACAGATAAATTATTTAGCTGGATAGAAACTCAGGCAAAGTCAAAAGAAAAAGAAGTAACCGGCGAGGAATTAAATGGGATGATGCATAATCATCATCACTAATAAGATAAGGTTGTTAAAGTAAATTAACGTGTTTAAATATACATCCCGGTTACAATGGTAATCGGGATTTTTATTACTGTAATTCCATACCGTACATTTATTAAAAAAATATAATTTAAGCTGGAGTAAATAAAAATATAGATTGTTTACAGAGTTTGGCATGGTATTGTTATGATGGTGTTTAAGGCAGACTAAAAAATTAAATGAAATCTGCCTTATAGTAAAGTGTGATAGCAAATAAAGAGGAGAATTTTACCCAATCGTGTATTTAAAAACAATTTTAAAATAAAACCCACCATCAGTTTTAAAAATTAGCTGAAGGGAATACTAAAAACTAAAACAAATTTTATGAAAAAGATTATTTTAATTGCAACCGTAGTAACTGTATTTGTTGCTTGTAAAAGCAAATCTACTTTAGATGCCAATAAAAACATGGTGCTGGTAGACACAACAGGCTTGTCGCTAAGTAATGGTTCTACAGATGTTTCAAAAAATAATGCAAACGTTAATACAAATAATAATGCAGGTGTAACTCCGGCAAGAAGAAGAACAAATAACGGTACTAACGCAGGTTCTTCAAACAACGGTAATTCAAATACTTCAAACCAGGGTACAAGCACAGTTCCTGCTAAAGAAAAAGGCTGGAGTGATGCAGCAAAAGGTACAGCAATAGGAGCAGGTTCTGGTGCAGTATTGGGAGCGATCTTAAGTAAAAACAAAGCTAAAGGTGCGGTGATTGGTGGTGTTATAGGAGGTGCTGGTGGATATGCAATTGGCAGATCTAAAGATAGAAAAAGTGGTCGTGTTGCAAGACAGAAGCGGAGAAGAGCTGCAGGATATTAAAATTAAACATTAAGATTAATAAAGAAAGAGGGTGGAATTATCTACCCTCTTTTTCGTTTAACAAATTCTTAGCACTTCATTTATAAAATAAATTTTATCCTATTCGTTGTGTGGTTGTTCCCTCCCCATTCATAATTTTAAAACAAACCAGCCATGCTAACTCAACGGGTTTATCTTTCGTTTGTGCTTTGCACTTTTATATTATTTTCCTGCAGCAATAAAAAAGTAAAAAACACAGCCAGGTCAGTAACCGCAATAATTTCAGATACTGTACAAGTGCAGCCCGATGAAGTCATTGACCTTTCTGAATACAGCAACGCCTTTACCAACAACATAACACAAACATTTACCGCAGCGCCACATAAAATTTCTGTTTTAACTGCTGAGAAAGGGCTAAGGGTAACAGTTAATCCGGCGGCATTGCAAAAAGAAGACGGCACTGCCGTTGATGGAAAAATTAATGTTAGGATAATTGAATTAACCACCAGCCAAGATTTATTTAAAAGCAATGCTGCAACTGTAAGCAATGGAAGATTACTTGCTTCAGGAGGAAGTTATTTTATTGGTATGGAATGCAACGGGCAAAAATTACGGATAAAAAAAGGAAAAAATTTACAGGTCGAATTTCCTGTTATAAAAGAAAATGAAATGCAATTATTTTATGGGCAAAGAGATACTGCAAATAATATGAACTGGCTTGATGCAGGAATAAACTTGCAGCAGGATAAAGAAGATGACATCTTATTTACAGACAGCAATAATAATAATCTCACAGATAATTTTCCTGCCTTTATTTTGACAGCCGGAGGCGAAGCAAAAGTTTACAGAACACTAAATGAAAAAGTATATTACTATGAAAAAATGATGACTGTAAAACAACTGCTGGATACTATTAACAGGAACACGGCTAAAATTTATGCTGATACCGTTTACATGTGGCCTAAGGAGATAGCAAAATTATTACCGGGCCAAAGGGTTGATACGAATTATTTATACACTGTTTACGGTCCTCCTAAACAATTTATTTTAAAAACATGCAGAACGTTACAAGGAGATAATCAAAAAAAGGAAATGGAAAAAAGAAAGAGAGAAGATGCTTTGGAAAAATGGCAGCCAAAAACTCTGGCAGGCCAAATACAAAAATATTATAACCCTTCAGCCATAACAAATTTGGGCTGGGTAAACTGCGATCGTTTTTATCAAAATAATCCTCCAGCAGAAATTGAAATTGATTTGCCCATTACATTTAATAAGGGAACCATTCAATACTTTGTCATCTTTAAAAATTTCAACGGCTTAATAAATGGTAAACTGGAGTTTTCTGAAGGTGAAAATATTTCATTGAAAAATTTACCTGTTGGCGAATCAATTACTTTAATTGCATTTACAAAAAGCAACGGGCAGTTTTTTCACTGCAAAGAAGAATTTGTAATTCAAAAAAATAAACCTGTAAAGCTTTACTTTAAAAATATCTATGCAGAA
>NZ_JANPCM010000482.1:0-3895 GCF_031430955.1 Ferruginibacter sp. | reverse complement strand
AAAATCGAAAATGATGTAAATTCCAGCTATTGCAAGTAAACCCAATACCACTTCAATGAATACAACCCGTTTTTTTAAAATAAGCGGTTCTAATAAAGAAGTAAAAAAACCTGCGGCACTAAAACAAACCAATGCTACTGATACGTTGGCATATTTTACACTGCCGTAAAATGCTACCCAGTGTACAGCTACAATTGCCCCTACACCAAAAATCTTCAACACATCTTTTAAAGCAATTTTTTGCAATTGTTTTTTTATGTACAGTAAAATAAATAACGTTACTACAGTTATTAAAAGCCGGTACCAAACCAATAAACCTTCATTAAGTTTTATAAATACACCCAGTATGGCTGTAAAGCCGGCTAAAAAAACAGCAAGATGAAGTTGAAGCAGTGCTTTTTTCATAATGCAAATATAAGCCCCTCCTATCCTCCCCCGTGGGGAGGGAAATGAAGAAGATTAAATTATAGATTAATGTACCCGCCTTCGAACTCCCTCGCCCCGGGAGAGGAATTGGGCTTAGCTCAAAATAATTATAAATAATGCTAAACGGCTAAACTCTAAACATTAAACATATTATATTTGCCAACTTATAACCAATACTATATGAATTTTAAACGTGTTAACAACATTACCGGGTGGCTGGTTTGCATTATTGCCTGTGCAGTATATATTATGACGATGGAAGCCACCGGCAGCCTTTGGGATTGCGGGGAGTTTGCATCCAGTGCTTATAAATTGCAGGTGCCGCATCCGCCGGGGGCACCGCTGTTTACATTAATAGGCCGTTTATTTATGGCACCTTTCGATCCGCAACATGCAGCAACAGGCATTAACCTGATGAGCGCATTAGCCAGCGGTTTTACTATATTATTTTTATTCTGGAGTATTACCCATTTTGCCCGTAAAACAGTTACTAAAAACGGGGCTGAATTAACCACCGAAAAAATATTTGCTGTAATGGCTGCAGGTGTTGTTGGTGCTTTGGCTTATACCTTTTCCGATTCTTTCTGGTACAGTGCTGTAGAAGGTGAAGTATATGCTTTATCATCTTTTTTTACTGCTATTGTTTTTTGGGCAATGCTTAAATGGGAGCAAAATGTTGATGTGGAAGAAGCCCGAGGAATAAAAGGCCATTTTACACATGCCGACCGGTGGATAATTTTGATATTCTTTTTAATGGGTTTATCAATTGGTGTACATCTTTTAAATATATTAACCATTCCCGCTATTGTAATTATTTATTATTATAAACGCTACAAAATAACCAACTGGGGCACTTTTTGGGCTTTTGTAATTGGTTGCGTACTTACTGGTGTGGTGCAAAAAGCGGTTATACAATGGACGATTAAAGGAGCAGGAAGTTTTGATGTGCTTTTTGTAAACAGTTTTGGAATGCCTTTCTTTTCTGGCTTTGCTTTTTTCTTTGTGTTTATTGGTGCATTAATATTTTTTGGCCTTCGCATTGCAAATAGTAAAAACTGGAATTTTTTAAAATTAGGTTTGTGGAGTTTTGCATTTGTTATTCTGGGATGTTTCTCTTCTTACTTTACCACACTGGTACGCAGCAATGCCAACCCTTCGGTAGATATGTACAATGTAGATAATCCTGTAAGTCTTGTTGGTTATTTAAGCCGTGAGCAATACGGTGACTGGCCCATTTTATACGGGCAGGATTTTACAGCACAGCCTGTTGATAATAAAATAACGGAAACTTATATTAAGAGTAATGGCAAATATGAAAAAAATGGGAGAAAAATAGAATACGTTTATGCACCCGAAGATCAGCATTTGTTTCCCCGCATGTGGGACCAAAGCAACGACCAGGGCCATGCTGATTATTATGCCGGCTGGGCTGGTATTGGAAAAGATAAGGAGGGTAATTGGGAAAGGGCACCAACCATGGGTGAGAATATCAGCTTTGCAATCAGCTACCAGTTAAACTGGATGTACATCCGTTATTTTATGTGGAATTTTGCTGGTAAGCAAAACGATGTACAGGGTGTTTACATGGGTAATGTACGTGATGGTAACTGGAAAACAGGTATTGGCCCATGGGATAATTTAAGGTTAGGCGACCAAAGCACTATGCCCGACAGTTTAAAAAATAATAAAGCCAATAATAAGCTTTTTGCTTTGCCGCTTATATTGGGCATACTGGGTTTTATCTTTCAATTTAAAAAAGATAAGAGGGATAATTTTATAGTGAGCCTGTTATTTTTATTAACCGGTGCAGCCGTTATATTTTATTTAAACCAGGCGGGTAACCAGCCACGTGAAAGGGATTATGCATTTGTTGGATCTTTTTACGCCTTTGCCATTTGGATTGGCCTGGGAGTTTTATATGTAAAAGAATTATTTGAAAGTTTTATAAAGAACAGTACGATGGCTGGTTATGTTGCTGCTGCACTTTGCACACTCGCTGTGCCTGTTTTAATGGCCAGCCAGGAATGGGACGATCATGACCGCAGCCACAAAACTATGGCAAGAGACCTTGCAACAGATTATTTAGAAAGCTGTGCCCCCAATGCCATTGTAATTTCTTTTGGCGATAACGATACTTATCCGCTTTGGTATGCACAGGAAGTGGAAGGTATCCGTCCGGATATACGTGTGATAAATTCAAGTTTGCTGGGTACCGATTGGTACATAAATGAATTGCGTTACAAAGTAAATGAAAGCGCCCCTATTGATCCTATCTGGACGGCAGAACAAATTGAAGGCAGCAACAGGGATATTATTTACAATGCACCCAAGCCCGGCATCGATCCTAATCAGTATATGGATCTTTATACCATGATGAAAGATTATGCAGGGAGCGATGATCCATCTAAAATGGAACAGGGCCGTGATGGAAGTCCATTAAATATTTATCCCTCTAAAAAAGTAGCTGTACCTGTTGATATAAATTTAGTAAAACAAAATGGCACTGTTAATGCAACTGATAGTGTTGTATCGTCAGTGCAATTTGAAATTCCTAAAAATGTAATATTTAAAAATGATGCGGCTGTTTTAAATATTATTGCAGCCAATAAATGGAAAAGGCCAATTTATTTTACGTCGCCGCAAGCAGGCGATATTGGTATAGATAAATACATCCGCCAGGATGGACTTACTTACCGCTTTGTACCGGTGTTAAACAGCGAAGTAAATAACGATTGGGCTTACGATAAGATGACTACTAAATTTAAATTTGGCAACGCCAATATTCCGGGTGTTTATTTTGATGAAGAAAACCGCAGGCATTTAAACAGTATTCGCTTAGCTTATGCACAGGTAGCAGGCAGCCTTGCAGATAAAGGAGAAAAAGATAAAGCTAAAAAGATGCTGAACCAATGCGATCAGATGATGCTGCAGGAAAACTTCCCTTATGGAATGGTAAGCAGAAGAGAGCAGCACAATAGTTTTTCTTTACAAATGCTTATTGCTGCTTACAAAGCCGGTGATACTGCTTTAGCAGATAAAATAACTAAAGCTGTAAAGAAAGATCTGGATCAGTCGATGAATTATTTAACCAACCTCAGCGACAGTAAACAGGAAGGCATGCAAACTGAAATACAGGATGTACAACGTTTACAAATGGGTATTCAGCAGATAGAAATGCAATTTAAAAACCCAAGAGTTCAACAAATGCAGGAAATCCCCGGTTCACTAATGGTGCAACCGCCTGCAAGTGTACCAAAAGCTGCAGCAGATACAAAGCCTAAGAAAAAAGGTTAATAAAATATAAATCATTCATATCCCCTGAAATATTTCGGGGGATTTTTTATTTAACAACCGAACCAAACGATGCACTTGAATGTTTCGTAATTTAGCTGGTGTCAGACGGTTTTAAACCGTCTGACACCTTAAACAAATTTTATCATGTTAGGCTACAACTTCTCCAAATACGATG
>NZ_JANPCM010000481.1:0-4158 GCF_031430955.1 Ferruginibacter sp. | reverse complement strand
TGTGCTTATTGGTTCTTTCAATGCTGTTTTTAAAAACATTTTAGCAATGCTGTCAGCATTATATGTATTCAAATGAAACACAAGATTCCTCATAAGATTATTTTCAAAAGCAAATTAGCATCGTTTTAACAATATAAAATTATTGAGTGTTAAAATTTTTTACAACTGTTATTTGTAAAAATAAATATGCTATCTTATCAACTATATTGTAAATACCCAAATAAATATGATAATATAAAGTCTCTCTGGTTTTAAAATTCTGTTTATCACCTGCGAATACCACCTAATAATCCAAAACTGTTGTGCCTTAGCAATATCACATTTTACCCATTTTGTTTTTAGCCCTGCAACTTTTTTAATAAGAGAATCTAATTTTGTTGAATTAGATTTCCAAGCCAAATTCGTTAATGAGTATTGTTTTTACTCAATAAAATAATTTAAAAGAATAAATTATACTATCAACATAAAAGCTTGCATATTTACAAGCTTTTGTATTTTTATACAAATCTGTTATTAATGGATGTAAAAATAGAAGCGTCGTGGCGGGAGGTTTTAAAAAATGAATTTACCAAACCTTACTTTTTACAGGTGGTAACATTTTTAAAAACAGAAAAAGCTGCCGGTAAAATTATTTATCCGCCAGGGGCATTGATATTTAATGCATTTAACCAAACAGCTTTTAGTAAATTAAAAGTGGTGATACTGGGGCAGGATCCTTATCATGGACCCGGCCAGGCACATGGGTTAAGTTTTTCTGTTCCAAATGGTATAAAGCCACCTCCTTCTTTAGTAAATATTTTTAAAGAAATACAAACTGATATTGGTGTGGCCATGCCACTGCAATATGGTAATTTAACAAGATTGGCCGAGCAGGGTGTATTGTTATTAAATGCTGCATTAACAGTTAGGGCTAACGAACCTTTCAGCCATGCAAAATTTGGCTGGGCTGAGTTTACCGATGCAGTTATTCAAAAAATTTCTGACGAAAAAAGTGGTATCGTTTTTTTGCTGTGGGGAAAATTTGCACAGGAAAAACAAATACTGATTGATGAAACCAAACATTTTGTTTTAAAGGCAGCCCACCCTTCTCCTTTTTCGGCAGATAAAGGTTTTTATGGCTGCAAACATTTTTCAAAAACAAACGATTTATTGGTGAAGCAGGGATTACAGCCCATTGACTGGAAACTCTTAACTCCATAAACTCCTATCCCCTAAAGGTGGAAAATTTATAGATTATGAAGAATAAAAAAATTAGTAATTCCTTTTTTTTGCTGGATATTATAAAAAATACTTTTGCAAGAATTTGGGCACTCTGGGGTTTAGTAAGTTTTGTGGTTACGTTTTTAATTTTCTTTTTGCCCTCTATGCTATCGCATTTATTTAAAGATGAAAAAAAGGGGCAGGATTTTTTTATAAATGTTTCTAAATGGTGGATGAATGTTTGGTTAATTTTAGTAGGCTGCCCTGTTACTGTTAGTGGAAAAGAAAATTTTATTGCAAATGAAAATTATGTGGTGGTATTTAATCATAATGCACTTTTGGATGTTCCTTTATCGGCCCCATATATACCCGGCGGCAATAAAACTATTGCGAAGGATTCGTTTGCTAAGGTGCCGGTGTTTGGATGGTTTTACAGAAGAGGTGCCATCTTAATAAACAGAAAGGATGAAAGGAGCCGGATAAAAAGTTTTGATGAAATGAAAAAAGTTTTAGCCAAAGGCATGCACATGTGTATTTATCCCGAAGGCACAAGAAACAGAACTGCCGAACCGCTAAAACAATTTTATGACGGTGCTTTTAAATTAGCCATAGAAAGTAAAAAAGAAATACTTCCCTGTGTAATTATTGGTACAAAAGAAGCCATGCCCATTAATAAAACATTCTATCTTTTACCAACACGTTTAAAAATGCATTTTCTGCCTGCGGTATCTTCCCAAAATATTTCGGCAAAAGATTTAAAAGAAAAAGTTTTTACTGTGATGAAGGAGTATTATGTGAAGCATAGTTTAGGGGTTTAGAAGTTTAGATGTTTAGCATTGAATATTTTTTTTCCTACACATCTAAACTTCTAAACCTCCAAACCCTAAACACCTAAAACCAATTTTACAAGTCATAAAAATATCTTGTTCGGTTTATTTTCAAGTCTCTTAAAATGCCCGACTTGGGGCTGATGCTGATATTAAAAAAACGATATTTACCCACCGGCGAAATATTAATAGCCATTTGCCAGCAATGCATTTCTCTTGTTAAATACATACTTAACGAACCCAGTTCTTTTGTGGTAATATTATAGTAACCATTTAAACCTATCTGCCATTTGGCAGTTAAGTTTAATGTACCGCTCCAGTTTATATTTTGAGAAATAGAACCTTTATATCCGCTGTAATCTGCCTTTCTTTCTCTAAAATAAGATAAGGCATAAGAGAAATTAATACTCCATGGAATATTAAAATTTGCAAATTCGCCAGGGTTGTTACTGATGTACGATGCTTCCTGCTGGTATTCATCTAATGGCAAACCCGATATGGGATTTACCTGGTTGGGGTTATTATTATCTACAGGTAGTTTTTCATTTTTATCACCTCCTTTAAAACTGCTTTGTACTGCAATATTTGCACTGGTTATTTTCCCCAGCGATAGTGGTTTTTTGCTCCACACCACTTTGTCAATAAATTCGCCACGGCTGTTGGTTAAATATGGTACGGCCGTAGCACCGGCGGTAATATTTATTTTTTCAAAAAGATTGGTACGTGCCTGGATGCTGAATGGCTGCAGTTTAAAAGAATCGGCTAAAAGATTATAACTGCTGTTGATGCTGAAGCCATCAATTAAAGTAACTTTTTTTATTGCAGCTTCGCCGGTATCTTTTTTGTTTTTCACTTTCATCTGTATGTTATTATCAACACCAAATGTTATGGCACCAGATTTACCTTCGCCAAAGGCAGAAAAAATATTGCCCTCATAAATTGACGGCCTTATAAAATTATTTCCGGTTGTATCTGTCTGTAATAAATAATGGTCTTTTGCATTCATATCAGGATGATAGCTAAAGCCAAAGCTTGGCCTTATTTCATGACGGATAGCCTGCACCTTACTGCCTTTTCTAAATGCAACCATACCAAATATTCTTGTGGTACCCGATACCCCGTACGACATTTCTCTTGCAGCAAAAAAACCTTTTGTTATTGCAGTATCTACTTTTTTACTGGCAGCATTCCATTTACGTACAAATTTATTTTGATACCAATACTCCTGGTAACTGATGGATGGTGCAATTTGCACAGGCCCCAATGGCGGCAACGATAATGATATGGGCACGTTATGGCTTGCACCATATTGCAGTTTATCAATTAACTGTTTACCAATATTACTTGCAGTGTCATAAAAATAAGTAAGGCTTTTTACATTACTGTTTAATGCCACCCCTAAATTTTCGTACCATTTATATTCTCCAATGGGTTCTTTTCTTCTAAAAGGATAAAGTGTAGTTACATTAAATCCAATATCCGGTAAATTAAGATTGATTAATTTTTGTGCTGTGTTTTGGTTATGATTAGCACTAACGGTAAGGCTGAAGGGCTTATCTTTCCATATTTTTGAATAAGCGATGGAAGAGTTTAACTGGTTTTGAAAATTACGTTGCGGACTGTTGGGAACCGATGCATTAAACTTACTGCTGCCGGCATTTACGTTGGCACTAAAAGTTACCCCCGGCCTTGATTTTGTATCGGCAGAATGTGTCCATGTAACATTAAAATTTCTTGCACCTGATTCATCAATATCCCTGAAATGCTGAATGTTGATATTAAAATTACCCTGATAATGATAACGCTTATAATACCTTGGGTTTATACTCGCCGTCCACCCGCCGTACGAATAAATAGTCCCTCTTGCAACAGCATCCCAGTTATCGCTTAATATTTTATAATAGCCAATGCCTTCTAATGCCAAACCTAATTGTTCGTTCGCAGTAAATGTCGGTGCAATTAAACCCGAGTGCCTGCCCTGCGACAACGGATATATTCCAAAGGGTAATGTAATAATGGGTAAAGGAATACCTTCAATCTCCGGATGCACCGGACCGGTAAAAGCCATTTTTTTATTAATGAATTTTATTTTTTTACTTACAAATGCAAAATGCGGTGTATCTAAATTACA
>NZ_JANPCM010000480.1:0-6380 GCF_031430955.1 Ferruginibacter sp. | reverse complement strand
GTTGATACAGCTTGTTTCCTCCAAAATAGAGTCATAAAATCACTACCACCTCCTTCGAAATTAAGTACTTCGAAATAATAATATTGACCCGCTATTAACTGAATAGGTATAGAAGTCTGTTCCGGAAACGTATTATAACTTGTTGCCCCTACATTGCTTGGAACTGAGGCTCTCCTAACTTTTAGATTTGGATCTTCATTGGGACTCAAATAGAATATCACTTTGTCATCACCAGTTACATTAAACAAACGGCCTTTAATAGCATCACCCACGGGCATTGCAATAGGAATTCCGGTATCAATAACCACGGTACCCCTTACCAAACCTTCGGTACCATCCATGGCAATGGTGCGTACACTGTCTTCTCCCAAATGCTGCTGCACTTCCAACACAAGTGTATCTCCGTTTTCACGTTTTAATTCTAATGCGTTTAAAATTTCGGGGAGTTTGCTGTCTTTATCAAACTGTACGTCAACTACCGCACCGATTACTGATTTTACTTTACCCGTATTGGCCATAAATAATATTTTATTATAATGAGGTGTAAATTTGAGCGGCAAAGGTAAGGGATGGAGATTGAAATTTGAAATTTGAAGAGCAGCTTTTTAGGAGAGTTTTACATGAAATGCAAGATAATGCTGTAAAATATAAATGAAAGATGATATGAGCGGTAATTAAGGTTAAAAGTAAAAGCGTAGTTTCATTTTTGAACTGAAATATGGTACCAAAAATTAAAAAAATTTTACGGATTGGTTTTATCAGCGCCAATCTTTTGGAGATAATATTTTATTTGATGGCCTGCCTGGTTCCTTTTTTAAATGCCGGAAGGTATTGGTTTGCGGCACTGGCTGGGCTGGTTTTTCCATTATTGTTTTTTATATTAGTGGGGTTTTTAATTTACTGGATTATAAGAAGATCGAAATGGGCATTTGTTTGTATTGGTGCGTTACTCTTTGGGTGGACTCAGATTTCCTCCACATTTAGTTTCAGTAACACTAAAAATTTTAATGTTGCCAAAGCCCCGGAAACATTAAGGATATTAACCTGGAATTTATCAAGCTGGGGCGAAAGTAACCGGGTAAACAAAAAAAACAACCTTAATGAAATGGTTGAGGTAATTAAAAATACCAATGCAGATATTTTATGCCTGCAGGAATATATTTATTTGCAAAATAAAACTTACCGGGATTCTATTATTCCAGTTTTAAAAGCAAGTGGCTATCAATATATTTTTTTTGCAAAAACTAATTATACCAAAAAGATTTATAAATCAACCGTTTTAAATACAGTAGTTATTATATCTAAATACCCCATTGCTGACAGTGCACAATTTAATTACCCTGCTTTAAATGAGCATGATGCAACAGAGCCGTTAATTTATGCTGATATAAAAATCAATAATAAAACCACAAGAATATTTACCAGCCACCTGCAATCGGTACAATTTGAAAATTACGATTATGAAGCCTTACATAATTTAAAAGAACCGGCTGAGGCCAGCGTAATACAATCAAAAGCTGTGATGTGGAAACTAAGGGACGCTTACAAAAAAAGATCTGTGCAAGCCGAAATGCTGCATAAAAAAATAAAAGAAAGCCCTTACCCGGTAATTGTGTGCGGCGATTTTAATGATGTACCCAACTCCTATACTTACTTTACTGTTAAAGGAAATTTACAGGATGCCTTTTTAAAAAAGGGAAGTGGCCTTGGCAGAACCTTTCGTTTTATTTCGCCTACTTTAAGAATTGATTATATACTGGCAGATAAAAAATTTGAGGTAACACAGTTGAATAAAATAGAAGTGAATTATTCAGATCATTATCCGATAATTGCAGACCTTGTTTTTTAAAAGAATAAAACCCAATAATATTTTATTGAATAATTCTAAATACCAGCGCTGCAATTATGCCTCCAATTATTGGTCCTACCACAGGTATCCAGCTATAGCTCCAATTACTGTCCCTTTTGTTTTTTACAGGTAAGATAAAATGCATAATTCTCGGGCCCAGATCTCTTGCAGGATTTATAGCATAACCTGTTGGTCCGCCTAATGATAAACCAATACCCAACACCAGCAATGCAACAGGTAAAGCATTTAAAGCTCCTAACGAAATGCCCACATCATTAATTTTTCCACCTGCAATTGAAAAAGCACCAAACACCAATGCAAAGGTGCCAATGATCTCTGTTATTAAATTATCGGTAGTACTTTTTATTGCGGGTGAATTGCAAAAAACAGCCAGTTGTCCATCAGCATCTGTTGTTTCGTTGAAATGCTGCCGGTACGATAACCATGCTAAAAACGCACCTGCCATTGCACCGAGCATTTGTGCCGCAATGTAAACCGGTACTTTTGTCCAATCGTTTATTTTAATTGCATCGGCAATGGTAACGGCAGGGTTTAAATGCCCTTCTCCTCCCAGTGAAGTACAAACATATACTCCTACAAATACTGCAATGGCCCAGCCGAATGCAATAACGATCCAGCCGCTGTTATTCCCTTTTGTTTTATATAACACTACATTGGCATTAACACCGTTGCCAAATAAAAGTAATAAAGCTGTGCCGGTAAATTCTGGTAAAAATAGAGACATGAGAAAAGAGTTGATGGTTAAAAGTTGATAGTTTTTATCTTGCAACCTTTTATAATTCTGATACAGCCCTCAAGATAATAAATATTGTTTTGCCAATAGATTAAAATTATTTACTTGCTGCAATTCCCAATCTTCATTTTTATTCATTGCAGTTGCCATTAGCTTTGCAACCATCGGCGCTGCTTCTATTGCCGCCTGAGCATTTAAAAATAAAATCCTTGTTCTTCTTGCTAAAACATCTTCCACCGTTTGTGCCATTTCATTTTGTATTGCCCAAATAATTTCTGCTTTAATATTGTGCAGCGCAGGGTGAATTAATTCTGCCAGCATATCATCTTCTATACAAAGATTTTTTATATGCATGGCATCTGCTCCGTAAAAATGTAAAGGATCATTTTTATCAATATTACTTATCCATCCATGAATTTTTAAATTTTGGGTACCACATTTTATTTCAGGAAGGTTCGCAACTAGAATGGCTTTTTTTAAAACATCATTCGCCATTTTGCGGTAAGTAGTCCATTTACCACCGGTGATGGTTACTAAACCGCTTGTGCTTACAAGTATAGTATGATCCCGTGGCATTAACGCAGTTTTATTACCGGCTCCTTTTTTTACCAATGGCCGCAAGCCCACAAAAACACTTTGCACATCAGTTCGTTTTATTTCTACATCCAGAGATTTATTGATGTGCTGCATAATAAATTCAATCTCCTGCTCCAAAGGTTTTGGTTCTAAAGAATGACTTTCAATTGGCGTATCTGTGGTACCTACCACAACTTTATCATGCCACGGCACTGCAAACAGAACCCTGCCATCTTCAGTTTTGGGTATCATCATTGCATCGGTACCGGGGAAAAATTTTTTATCCAGCACCAAATGTATCCCCTGCGATGGGCTTACAATATTTTTTGCAGTGGTATCATCCATTTGCAATACTTCATCTGCAAAAACACCGGTGGCATTTATAACAGCTTTGCATTTTAAAGTATATTCCGTGCCATTAATTTCATCTTTTATAATAACACCACAAACTTTTTCTGATAAATTGCGGACAGGGTTTGTAACTGTCGGAAATATTTTTAAAAGTTTAATCACTTTACAATAATTTAAAACCGTTGCGCCGTTTGCTGCTGCAGTTTGTGCTAAATTAATGGCAAGTCTTGCATCATCAAACTGCCCGTCCTTATAAACTACAGCACCGCATAAATTTTTTATATCAATTGTAGGTAGTAATTCTTTTGTTTTTTTTGAGTTGATAATTTTAGTTTTGCCCAATCCTAAATTACCAGCCATTACATCATAAATTTTTAACCCCACACCATAAAATATTTTTTGCCATAAACTGTAACAGGGTAATACAAAAGAAAGATTAGATGTAACATGCGGTGCATTTTTCAACAGCAACCCTCTTTCCATTAATGCTTCTCTTACCAATTTAATATTGCCCTGTGCCAAATACCTTACGCCGCCATGTACTAATTTTGTGGATCGGCTGGATGTGCCTTTTGCAAAATCATGCTGCTCTGCCAATAAAGTTTTGTACCCTCTTGTAGCAGCATCAACAGCAGTGCCCAGGCCGGTTGCACCACCACCGATAATGATGATGTCCCATTCGGTTGTTTCGGAAAGGTGATGCAACATTTGTGTTCTGTTCATATAAATTCTAATAGCATCTTATTAACAACCGCCGTCAGGGTTTTCAACCGCTGACGGGGTTTGCGAAAAGTCATTATTATTTAAAGTTTATTTAGTATTACTAATCGTAGTATCCACCGCCTTTTGCCAACCCTTCGTCAATGCATTTCTTTTTTCTTCTTCCATGGATGGTGTAAATGTTTTATCAATCAACCATTGCGCCTGTATCTCTTCAATATTTTTCCAATAGCCAACCGCAAGGCCTGCAAGGTAAGCTGCACCCAATGCGGTAGTTTCGGTAATGGTTGGCCGCAAAACTTTTGTATTTAAAATATCACTTTGAAACTGCATTAATAAATCATTGGCCGTAGCGCCACCATCCACCCTTAATTCTTTTATAGAAATTCCAGCATCGGCTTCCATAGCTTTTAAAACATCCATAGTTTGGTAAGCAATACTTTCCAATGCAGCCCTTGCAATGTGGCTTGCATTACTGCCTCTTGTTAAACCAACAATAGTACCCCTTGCATCCTGGTTCCAGTGTGGTGCACCAAGGCCTGTAAATGCCGGCACTACATACACACCTTCATTGCTGTTAACCTTAGCCGCTAATGCTTCCACATCCGATGATTTATTGATGATGCCCAATCCATCCCTTAACCATTGCACCACGGCGCCTGCAATAAACACACTGCCTTCCAAAGCATAATGTGTAATGCCATTTACTTTCCATGCAACAGTAGTTAATAAATTATGGTTAGAGGTGACTGGTTTTTCGCCGGTATTCATCAGCATAAAGCAACCAGTACCATAAGTGTTTTTTACCATGCCCGGTTGTGTGCACATTTGCCCAAACAATGCACTCTGCTGATCGCCTGCTATACCTGCAATAGGAATATTTTTTGCGGATAAAATATTTTGTGTGTGGCCGTACACTTCGCTGCTGCTACGAATTTGCGGTAGCATACTGCCGGGAATATCAAATATTTTTTCCAGTTCTCCATCCCATTGCAGGGTATTAATATTGCACAGCATGGTACGGCTTGCATTACTAACATCTGTTGCATGAATTTGTCCTTTGGTTAAATTCCACAGCAGCCAGGTATCAATGGTGCCAAAACATAATTCGCCATTATTAGCTTTTGTTCTTGCACCTTCCACATTATCTAAAATCCATTTTATTTTTGTGGCAGAAAAATAAGCATCTATAACCAACCCGGTTTTTTCTTTTATGGTGCTTTCTAAATTTTTATTTTTTAATTCATCACAAAAAGATGCGGTTCTTCTATCCTGCCACACAATAGCATTGTACACCGGTTTGCCAGTAGCTCTTTCCCACACTACTGTTGTTTCTCTTTGATTAGTGATGCCGATTGCTGCAATATTTTCTACCGTAAGTCCCGCCTTTGAAATAGCTTCGGCAGCCACGCCCAATTGTGTACTCCAAATTTCATTGGCATCATGCTCCACCCAACCCGGCTGCGGAAAAAATTGTGTAAACTCTTTTTGTGCCACGGCAATTATTAAACCCTGTTGATCAAAAATAATGGCACGGCTGCTGGTGGTGCCCTGGTCGAGAGAAAGAATATATTGATTCATAACAAGTAATATTTTGCTTTCAAGTTAGCGGAATTTTAATAAATAATAGTTATAAAAAACTATACTTTAAACAAATAGTAGCAGCAAAGGAAATTTTAAATCTGGAAGAGGAGTGACTAATTTCTTAACCAATAGTTATTGATTTTAATTTGCAACAATGTTGCAGCAAATGTTTATCTTTGTTTTGTGATGGTAAAAAATAAAATATGGATCAGGAAAATAGCAGCGGGTTTTTTGCTGCTGTTATTGTTTTCCATCAGTGCAATTCAGCTATCGCATTCTCATGCTTATAATACAACAGCACAGCAACAGAAAAAAGGTTTTGTAAAAAAAGATGCTGCCGGTTTTTATTATAAATCTCTACCAGAAAGTAAATGTTTTATTTGCGAATACCAGCTTACAAAAGATGCAGATATAAATCATTCGCTGTCGACTTTAAATTATCCAGTTCTATTTAACAACTCCATACCTCTATATTATTTCACTATCTTATCAGCTGCACACTCATTTTTTGAAAATCGTGGGCCGCCGCCTGCAGCCTGATTTTTT
>NZ_JANPCM010000479.1:0-26161 GCF_031430955.1 Ferruginibacter sp. | reverse complement strand
AAACTCCCATAAAAAATTTGCAGTTGCCAGCGCCTGCTCTTTTGGTACTGCATTTTTAATAACAATATAGCCGTTGGTGATCCAAAAATTCCATTCGGCTTCGGTTAATACTTTAAGTGGTTTACCATTGCTTCGGTCGTTTAATTTAGTAGCACTGCTTTTTGCAGTAGAAGGATTGCCGGGAATATCTTTATGAGCATTGTCCGGTTGCATTGACGGAGCCATTGTGGGCACCATTGTTTTTTGTTCCATATAACACTATTTAATTTTTAAAGAAATCAATTTGTAATCGCTGATACAAAAATAGCTTTGTAATGTAGCTGTAATCAACATCTGTAATGGCAGCTATTTGTACTGTATTGATATATTTTGGTATTTTTAAGAGCAGCTTTGAAAAATTGGCGCAAATGAAAGCAAAATTAGAAACCATAACAAGTGATAGTGACAGCTCGTTCAGGATACTGCTTACACCCAATTTGAATGATTTATTTTATTGGCATTTTCATCCGGAATACGAAATTGTTTACGTAGAAGCAACCAGTGGCTTTCGCCACATCGGCGATCATATTTCTAAATACGAAGGAAGTGATATTGCATTAATTGGCCCCAACATTCCACATTTAAATTTTGACTATGGTGTAAAAACAACGGTGGATACTGTAGTGGTTCAAATGAAAGAAAATTTTTTAGGCACTGATTTTTTTTCATTGCCAGAAATAGCAGCAATAAAAGAGTTATTTGAAAAAGCAAAAACTGGTTTGGCGTTTTACGGGGCAACAAAACAATTAGCCGGCGAAAAATTAAAACAATTAACAGCATTACCGCATTTTGAACAACTCGTTACTTTATTACAGGTTTTTAATTTACTGGCTAACAGTGACGAAGTAGAACTGCTGAAAGCAAGGCCAATTGCAAGTGCATCCATTTTAAAAGAACAGCAGCGGTTACAAAAAGTATATCATTTTATTGAAGCCAATTATCAAAATGAAATTGATGTGAATGCTGTTGCAAAAATGTGCAACCTTACCACCGCAGCATTTTGCAGGTATTTTAAAAAATCAACCCATTATACTTTTACTCATTTTTTAAATCAATTCCGGATAAATCAATCCAAAAAATTATTACTGCAAAACAAGAATGTTACAGAAGCTTGTTATGAATGCGGCTTTGCAAACATTTCTTACTATAATAAAATTTTTAAAAAAATTACCGGCGAAAACCCTTCTGCATTCAGAAAGAAACATGTGATGGAGTAATTATTCCAGCAGCGACACTTAACTTAAAATGCCTTAGCTATTTAAAAAATTCCGGATGCTGCTTATTAAATTCCGTTGCATCCTGGTAGGCTTTTGCCGCAGCTAATAAAGTTGCTTCGCTGTATAATTTGCCAATCAAAGTAATGTTAGTGGGTAAATTATTTTTATTATATCCTGTAGGGAAACAAATTGCAGGATGCCCGGTAAGATTAGTAATAGCTACCTGGTTGCCACCGTAAGTGGGGCAAATAAAAACATCGTATTTGCTGATGATAGCGTTTACTTTTTGCATCAGCAAATAACGGTGGCGGTAAGCATTTATATATTCTACCGCAGGTATAAAACGTGCCGAACGAAATTGATTGGGCCAGTCATTTTTTCCCTGCCTCGTCATCATATCATCCATTTCACTTCTTGTAAAATCATCAAACTGTGCGGCACACTCTGCGCTGATGATGATGCTCATAATATCAAAATTATATACAGTGGAATCTGGAAAATCAACCGGAATTAATTGGGCACCGAGTTTACGGTAAACTTCTAAAACTTTTAATTCGTTACCTAATGTATCGCCTTTATCAAAATAATTTTTAGCATAAGCAATTTTAAGTTTTGTAAAATTGGTTTTGCCAGTGTAATTAAAAGGCATGTTTACAGCAGCCTGGTCTTTACCATCGGTGCCATGTAAAAAATTAAATACAATTGCAGCATCTTCGGCACTTCTGCAAATGGGACCAACTTTATCAAGGCTGTAACTTAATGCCATGGCGCCGCTGCGGCTGATGCTGCCAAATGTTGGCCGCAAACCTGTAGCACCGCAATTGGTAGAAGGAGAAATGATGGAACCCCATGTTTCGGTACCAATGGCAAAGGGTACCAAACCTGCAACCGTAGCCGCAGTTGAGCCTGCAGAAGAACCGCTGGAACCTCTTTTTAAATTCCATGGATTTTTTGTGCGTCCGCCGTACCAGTAATCTCCCATGGCCAATGCACCCAAGGTAAATTTTGCAATCAATACAGCACCGGCCTCTTTTAATTTTTCGTACACATAAGCATCTTCCTCAATAGTTTGATTTTTATAGGGTGCAGCACCCCAGGTAGTTTTGGTTCCCTTTACAGCAAACAAATCTTTCAAACCATAAGGAATACCATGTAAAGGCCCACGGTATTTTCCGGCAGCAATTTCTTTATCGGCCTGCTGCGCCTGTTGCATAGCAATATTTTCTGTAAGAGAAATTACACATTGGAGGGTATCGCCATATTTTTTTATACGGTCAATAAAAAATTGTGTAAGCTCAACAGCACTTATTTTTTTATTTTTAATTAAAGAAGCCAATTGCAATACAGAATAAAATGCCAGTTCGTTTTTATTTTTTGGCAAACTGATATTTACAGGAATTGTCCAGTTAACTGCATTTTGTTTGGTATTAAAACTCATACCCGGTAAAACGGGAGTTTGCCAGGTGCTTAGTGGTACACTGTTATCTAATTTATACTGCCGCATTTTATTAAATTCCTTCACGGTGTTTTTAACATCGTCAAAAAGAGAATCTCTTTCGGCTTGTTTAAATTGCAGCCCTATTACTCTTTCGGCAGCAGGAATATCTTTTATAGAAATGGTATCCTGGCAAAAAATAGTACTGCTGATGAACAGTAACGGAGTTATAAAAAGTATTTTCAATTTTATTTTTTTAGAAAGGGAAGTTACTGATAAATTTTTGAGCTGCATTTTTTAAACCATGCCTTATAAAATATTTTACAAAGAATAAAATTGTACATTCATACTTTAACCAAAATACAATATAATGAAATCGTTTAGTATTGAACAGATAAATGAAAAACTTAAAGGGGAAATTGTTGGCAGCACGGCAACATTAATTACCGGCCCCGAACAATTAGAGCAGGCAAAAAATACTCAAATAACTTTTATTGGCAACAGAAAGTATATAAAACTTTGGGAAACCTCCAAAGCATGTGTTGCAATTATTAATGCAGATATTGATTTAGAACCCGGAGAAAACAGGGCTTTTATAAAAGTAAAAAATGCTGATATTGCTATGGCAGAATTGCTGGAACTTTTTATACCTGATGCGCCGGCATTTGATGAAGACATTCACCCAAAAGCAGTAATACATGCAACAGCAACCATGGGCAGTGGTTGTAAAATTGGTGCAGGTTGTTATGTTGGCAAAAATGTAACCCTGGGCAACAACGTAATCTTATATCCTAATACCACTGTTTTAGATTATACAACAATTGGTAACAACACCACTATCTGGAGTGGTGCGGTGGTTAGAGAAAGATGTGTTATTGGAAGTTATTGTATTATTCATCCCAACGCATCCATTGGAGCAGATGGGTTTGGTTTCAGGCCTGCACCTGATGGAAAAGGGCTTTTAAAAATTCCGCATATTGGCAATGTAATTATTGGCAACGGTGTAGAAATTGGTGCCAACAGTTGTGTTGACCGTGGTAAATTTAGTGCTACTGTTGTAGGGGATGGTTGTAAAATTGATAACCTGGTACAAATTGGGCACAACTGTAAAATGGGTCGCAGTTGCATTATGGCCGGCAGCAGCGGTTTAGCCGGCTCCGTTACATTGGGTGATGGCGTTGTGGTGGGTGGCAGTGCAAGTATATCGGATCATGTAATATTGGGTAATGGTGTGCAGGTTGGCGGCGGCTCCGGTGTTTTAAGTAATTGGGAAGATGGTAAAAAAATATTGGGTTACCCGGCGGTGGAAGCAAGAGAAGCATTAAAGCAATGGGTGGTGCTGAGGAAGCTGGCCAAAGAATCAAAGTAATTAACTTTTTGAATAAATACCTATTGCATCTTTTAAATAAATAACTTAAATTTATAATCAAAATTCATTCTCCCATTTAATTCCTTTTCCTCTCAACTGCAATTTGATTTTTTATTGTTTCATTCACTAAAATTTTATTTTATGAAAAGAGTAAATTATTCTTTGCATTATTTGCTGCTGTTATTTATCATCGGCTCAATCGTATCCTGTAAAAAAGAAAAGCAAGATGTATTAAAAGAAACGGAACCTGCCCCTTCCGAACAACGCATTGTACCACCGGCTGCTGACCTCTCGGCTCCGGGTGGTGGTCCTTTAAGCAATAGTGGATACAATACTTTTTACGGGCCTGTTGTTCAAATGGGCAATGGCCATCTCCGCTCGTGGATAAACATCACCCGGGATGATAATATTCCCTTGGCAATTGGCATTGAATTTACTGGGCCTTCATTAAACAATTTACCCACCGACCCTTTAAATTTTGCAGCTAATACTTTTGTTCTCAAACTGCATCAAAAAGCAAAAGACGTAACCCCTTACGATCACATTATGGTAAACTGGGAACCTACTGGCCATGAACCTCCGGGCATTTATAATGTACCACATTTTGATATGCATTTTTATAAAATTTCGGTAGCTGAAAGATTAGCCATCACTGGTGTTCCCGGGCTGGCTCCTCCCGCTGGTTACCTTCCTGCTGCATATGTAATACAGGCTGCAACAGTACCACAAATGGGCACACACTGGATAGACCCCAGCTCACCTGAACTGCCACCAACTTTATCACCCTTTACCTATACATTTATTTACGGTTCCAACAACGGTAAAACAATTTTTAACGAACCTATGATTACAAGGGCATTTATGCTTAGTGGTGCAAGCGTTAGCAAAGCTTTTCCACAGCCGCTGCTTTTTACACCTAACAATACCTATTACCCAACTGTATATAAAATATGGAAGAATACAGAAAATGACCGGCATTATGTGGCGCTTACTGATTTTGTGTGGAGATAATTTTGTTTCAGATTATTTAAAAAAGCTAACCTATGGTTGGCTTTTTTTTACAAAATAATACACCTGGGAGGAATATATTTGCTGCAATATTTTTTTTATCATTTAATTGCAGCTATACAGTTGTAAATTTATACCATGGAATAATAACTGTAAACTGTTTTGTATTAACCTGAAATTTAAACTATGAAAAGAATATTTTTTACCGCCATAACTGCTACTGTAATTTTTTCGTGTAAAACAAAAGAAACTGATAAAAAATTTACTGATACCGATACTGCAGTTTTTAAAAACAGTACCGATACTAACAGCATTAAAACAGATGCACATTATTTTTGGTCGGCAGAATTAGGACAAAAAAATGGCGTTATCCTTAATAAATTGAGGCCTGTTGCAACAGACTCCTTAAATGCTCCCAATATCATTCATATGCTTAATGAAGTGTACCCCGAAATTCTTTTACAACTTGAAAAAGTAAGCAACGATACAATGTTTGTAAAAATAAGCAACAGTAAATATTTAACACAGCAAATGGGCTCCAGCGGCCCCGAAGTTTACATGGCAGATGTAACCTACAACCTTACAGAAATTGCAGGAATAAATTTTGTTGCCATTATGTTTAAAGAAGGCGATCATGCACAACCCGGCATTTTTTCAAGAACTGATTTTGTACAATAAAATTGTTATTCAACAATCTCTCTTTGCACTCCCGGTATTTCCATTACTAAATTTTCGCCATAGGCAATGGCCGGTGTTTGGTAACCGGTTGTAAAATTTCCATTCAATACTTTTTGAGTAATAATTAATGAACTGTGTGTGGTTAAAGTATAGCCTTCAGGGCCGCTTAGCCGCACGGTAACTTTTTTACCGGCAGTGTTTATTGCCTGACCCCAAACAAAACCAATAGCTTTATCTCTTTGCTCATCACTGGGCCCTGCAGGTTTTTGTTTAATTTTATTTTTGATATAGTTACGCATAACATTTGTACGCAAGACCCAGTTAAATAAAGGTTGCAGTTTTAAAACATGGTACATCTTTTTAGAAATGCCGGTATAAGTTTCTATATCCGGAATACCCGTGGTAAAATAGGCAGTAGAAATATCGCCCCATGGAATACCCATTACAAACAATCGCTTTGCACCAAAATCAACCCACATTCCTTTTTCTCCCAATGGTGTTCTGATTATTTTTCCATCTTTTCTTGCACAACCGCCTTCGCCTGCTTTAGTAGCCATAGTAATTGCTGTACCACGAGAAAGCCCGCCACCTATACTTGCAAAAGCCAATTGTAATGCAACAGCATCAGGCAATAATTTTTTTAATTGCAGGGCAATGCAGTCTGTGGGCACTACATCAAAGCCTGCGCCGGGTAAAAGCATTACGCCAGCTTTTTTTGCTGCGGCATCGTAAGTTTTTATCAATTCAAAAACAGCAATATCTCCGTTAATATCTAAATAATGTGTACCGGTTTGTAAACAGACTTCTATCATTTGCTTTGCAGTAAATTGAAAAGGCCCTGCTGCATGTATAACTACTTTTACTTCTTTTAATGCAGCATGCAAAGCAACGGTATCATCTAAACTAAAAATTTTAAATGGCAGATTAAGTTTGGTGGCAAGTGGCTCTATTAATTCTTTTTTTCTTCCGGCAAGTATGGGGTGTAAATTATATTGTATTGCATAGCGGGCAATCAGTTCGCCGGTGTATCCGTTGGCTCCGTACAACAGAAAAGTATTTGTTTGCATCCGTAAAAGTACAATAGCGCATTCAATACGGGTGCTTTCTTTATTTCAATATTTTTTTTAAGATTATGAGTTTAAAAAATATTGCATTGTTTAAGTTATTAAAGTAACTTCGGAATGCGGATGTTAGCCTTAATACATTACAAAGCCATTTGTAATAAAAGAATTTTTTCTTCTTTTTAAAAGTTTTTTAAAGATGCATCAAACCAAAACGCCATAACCATTTTTATGAAAAAAGTTAAATCAGCATTCCTGCCAGTATTATCCTTTGTATTATTCTTTCCTGCAGCTTTATTTGCCATCGATACAAAAGACACCCGTATGCTGGCGCAGCCTGCAGTAAGTGCAACTAATATTGCATTTATTTATGCAGAAGATTTATGGGTTGCCAACAGAGACGGTTCGCAACCACGGCGCATTACGGTCGATAAAGGCATCGAATCTAATCCGGTATTTTCAAGCGATGGAAAAACAATTGCTTTTAATGCAGAGTACGATGGCAACGTAGATGTTTTTATTGTGCCAGTGGAAGGCGGAATCCCCACCAGGTTAACCTGGCACCCATCACCTGATATTGTTCGTGGTTTTTCCAGCGATGGCAAATCAATATTGTTTGCTTCGCAACGGGCAACATTTTCTAACCGGTATGCTCAATTATTTACTGTTCCTGTAAGCGGCGGTATGTCCGTACAATTGGATATTCCCAACGCAACCTGGGCCACCTATTCGCCTGATGGAAAACAAATGGCTTACAATCCTATTAACGATGCATTCCGCCAATGGAAACATTACCGGGGCGGCTCCATCTCCAATATTTGGATATATACTTTTGCAGATCATAACACCATAAAAATTCCGCAACCCGAAGGCGGCTGTAATGATGTTAATCCTATGTGGGTGGATAATACCATTTATTTCAGAAGCGATCGTAATGGAGAATTTAATTTATTTTCTTACAACACTACCTCTAAAAAAATAGAGCAGCTTACCAGCTTTAAAGATTTTCCTGTTGTAAATGCTTCTGCCGGCAATGGAATGATTGTGTTTGAGCAAGCCGGTTATTTGCATACTTTTTCTCCGGGGCAAACAAATACAAACAGATTAAAAATTGGAATAGCTGCAGACTTGCTGGAGCTGCGGCCACGTTTTGTAAAAGGTGCAAAGTATATAAGAAGTGCAGCACTTTCCCCTTCGGGCCAACGGGCTGTTTTTGATTTCAGGGGAGATGTAATTTCTGTGCCGGCAGAAAAAGGGGATGCCCGTAATCTTACACAAACTGTTTCGGCTCATGAAAAATTTCCTGCATGGTCGCCGGATGGAAAAAGCATTGCTTATTTTTCTGATGCCGGCGGCGAGTACCACCTTGAAATAAAATCGCAGGATGGAAAGGGCGAAGCAAAAAAATTTAAACTTAACGGAACCGGCTTTTATGCATTTCCAAAATGGTCGCCGGATGGGAAAAAAATAAACTTTGTTGATAACGGCCGTAACCTGTATGTACTGGATGTGGCTACAGGTGCAATAGATAAAATTGATGCCGATGAATTATATGTACCCGGCCCGTTTCGTAATTTATTTGGCGACTGGTCAGCCGATTCTAAATGGATGGCCTACACTAAAGTGACAGCAACGCAATTCAAGCGTATTTTTTTATATTCTGTTGATCAGCAAAAATCATTTGCATTAACCGACGGATTAAGTGATGCCGCTGAACCAATTTTTGACAGGGGCAATAAATACCTGTACTTTTTTGCATCTACCAATGCAGGGCCGGTACTCAACTGGTTCGATCAATCCAATGCCGATATGCAAAGCAGCAGCTCCATCTACCTGGTTACTTTGCAAAAAGAAACCATTTCTCCTTTTTCAAAAGAAAGTGATGAAGAAAAAATATCGGCAGCATCCGGTGGAAAAGAACCGGCAGATACTTCTAAAACAAAAAAAGATGCAGTTGACAAAAAACCAGCACTGCTTACTATTGATTGGGAAGGTATCCAAAACCGCATTATTGATTTACCTGTTAAGCCGGGTAATTATGAACAACTGGCAATGGGAAAAGAAGATGAGTTATTGTATGTTGCTTACAGCAACGATAACCCTGAAACCGGAATGTTGCATAAATATGATATAAAAAAACGTAAGGATGCTGAGGTAACCGCAATGGATGGTTATGTACTTTCTGCCGACGGTAAAAAAATGTTGTACAGTAACGGCCCTGCGTGGGCCATCAGTAACACAGGAGAAAAGAATGAACCCGGAAAAGGTATGCTGAATATTGCGGACATACAGATAAAAATAGAGCCGCAGGAAGAATGGCCACAAATTTTTGATGAAGCCTGGAGGATTAACCGGGATTATTTTTACGACCCCGGAATGCATGGTGCCAACTGGTTAGCCATGAAAAAAAAGTATGAAGTTTTTTTACCCCATCTTGCCTGCCGCAGAGATTTAAATGTTTTGATACAATGGATGTGCAGCGAACTTGCTGTAGGGCATCACCGAGTAACCGGCGAAGGTGATTTGCTGAATACACCAGAAAAAGTTAACGGCGGTTTGCTGGGTGCTGATTACGTAACAGAAAAAAACCGCTACCGCATTAAGAAAATTTATGGAGGTTTAAACTGGAACCCTAATTTACGGTCGCCCTTAACCGAACCTGGAGTAAATGCAAAGGAAGGTGATTATTTACTGGCAGTTAATGGGCAGGATATTACTGCAGCAGATGAAGTGTATCGTTTTTTTGAAAACACCGCAGGCAAAATTGTTGAATTAACTATCAGCAGCAACCCGGATTATAAAGGATCGAGAGTGGTAAAAGTTGTTCCGGTTGCAAATGAATTTGCATTACGTAACCGCAACTGGGTAGAAGGCAATTTGAAAAAAGTGAATGACGCCACCAATGGGCAGGTAGCTTATGTGTATGTGCCCAACACTGCTGCACTGGGGCATGAATATTTTAAACGATACTTCTTTCCGCAGGCCAACAAAAAAGCGATTATTATTGATGAAAGATTTAATGGCGGCGGACAACTGGCCGATTATTATATCGATATTTTACAGCGGCCTTACCAGGCACACTGGAACATGCGTTATGGCAAAGATTTAAAATCCCCCAGTGCATCTATACAGGGCCCAAAAGTTATGATCATTGATGAAACAGCAGGTTCGGGTGGAGATATGTTACCCTGGATGTTTCGTAAATTTAAAGTAGGCACGCTGGTGGGTAAACGCACCTGGGGAGGGCTGGTCGGAATTTTAGGATTTCCGGAATTTATTGATGGCGGCGGCGTTACTGCACCCAACGTAGCTATCTGGACAAAGGATGGTTTTGTAGTAGAAAACGAAGGCGTTGCGCCTGATGTAGAAGTAGAACAATGGCCTGCCGAAATAATTAAAGGCAGAGATCCTCAATTAGAAAAAGCCATTGAAATTGCTTTAAAAGAATTGGAAAAAAATCCTGTTCCGGAACCTAAGCGGCCACCCTATCCTAAAAAAGCAACTAACTAATAATTATTAATACAAAAGGGTTATCAAAAAAGATAACCCTTTTGTATTACAATATTTTTTCAATACAAAACACTACCTGAATTTTCCTGAAATGGTATAACACACTTTATCATTAATTCTTTTGAAAATCTGGCCATTTATTTTTCGCAGCCGCCGTGTTTTTCTTTTATCTAATAGCCTGCCTTCGCTGTCGAAATATTGCGGCAGGTTAAAATAAGTGAGTACATAATATTTATGGTAAGCCAATGGTGCTTTTAATGCCACGGGCTTTATCGACATAAAAATGAGGGTGTTCTTTTTTTCATCTACATAGTAATCAAAATTTTTAATCCAGGTACAGCGTATGGTTTGCATCTGGGTGATCAGCTCATTTACTTTTGGTGCACTTAAATGGAACTTGTTTAATGTATCATTTAACCTGGCTTCACCTGCTTCAAACTCGTAAACATAACTCAGGGTATCTGTAATAAATTCAAATGATACGGTTTTATAATCTCTTGAGGTAAAGCCAATGGTAAAAGGCGATTGCCTGGATAAATTTTTATAATTTTCTTCAATTTTATCCAGCACCTTTACGTTTTGATAATAATATTTTGTAGAAATATTTTTGGGCGAACATGAAAATATAAAAAATACGGGCAGTAGTATTAAAGTTGTGCGTATTGAATTAGTTAACATCAATTTGTTTTTTAGTACAGTAAGTAATTCCAAAAATAATACGTTTAAAAAATGCCGGCGATAATTGCATTTGCGTTCGGCCACCATAATCCCAGTATACCAGTGTAATAATTCCGTTTTCCTCCTTCACACTTTCTGCCACAACAAAATGTGTAGGAAAACCTACTTTAATTTGCACATGATTTTTTTTATGTACAATGCGGTTATTAATATACAGTACCACCATACCCGTTGTCAATCTTTTACTAATGTATTGATACAGATCTCCCGTATGCGGACGAATTAGATCGGACCCCCTTGCTTTTACTTTAAACCTCAACAAACTTCTTACCATGCGGTTAAATTTGGCGTAATTCACCGAAGCCCACCTGGTATCTTCATCACCTGAATTATATTTTCGGTTAAATAAATTTATGTAGCCTTTATAATGATCGGCCAGCGCCAAAAAAATCATTTGCTCGGCAGGGTGAATATCTAAAACTCCTTTAAATTTCATAAGGCCTGCTTCTTTTTTTACTGCAGCCGAAGGATTGAAAATACTGTTTCCAAATTGGGCTTTTCCTTCTTTATATAACTGCAATAATAATTTTGCATAACCAAGCGGATCATCTTTTAATAATAAATAAGTTAATGCACCGTAACCGCAAAAGTTAGTACCATTACCAGGGTAAATGCTTACAGGGTTGTGAATGTTTAATTTTAAATTTTGAAGAAATAATGCCGGTTTAATATTTGGCCAAAATGTGCTGGGTGCTAAAATTTTAATACTGTCAATAAATGCAATGGCTTGTTGTTGGGTACTGGTTGATAGTGAATCTCTACCCGGCAGATATGCAGGATTTGCAATACCACGGCTGGCAAAACAAAAACATAGAGCCAGTATTAATGCATATGGGAATGGAGCTATTCTTCTTAGTTTCAAATTATTATTTTATTACGGGTAAAGGTAGCCTGTTGTAAAGTGGCATTCCTGCCTGTTAGGTATGCAATATTAATGCCCGTTTTTTTATCAGTTAAATTGGTTGGGCAGAACACAAATTTTCAGGCAATGCATGCAATAAAAAAAGCGCAAAAGAAATTATTTCTGGCTTCTCTTTTTTTCCTCCTCCGGAAACTTAACAGAAAGCGGTCCGTTACCCACAATGAGGAAATAAATAACCAACAGTAAAATTAAAATAGATAAAAATAATTCAGAATATGGTCTTAATACATCGCTGGATGAATTAACAAACATGATTGCACCAATCAATATTGGAATTTGTATTAAACATGCAGCCCTGGTAAACATGCCGATGGTTAAAAAAAAGCCCCCTAAAATATGTGCAAACGTAACATAATGCCCTAATAAAATAATTAAGAAAGAACCAAACGGCGACCTTAGCGACATGAGGCTTACCAGATCACTGGTGTTACGGAGAAAATCGATGCCTTTGTACAAAAGAAAAACACCTAATGCTATACGAATAATATCCAGCCATTTTGGGTGATGCCTGTCACCCCAGTACTCAAATTTTTGTAAGAGGTTCATATTATTATAATTTAAAGCCGAAGTTAAAATGAGCTGTAATAAATTTAATAAATTTTATGGAGAGTTGCAAGCAGATTTTTCAGGCAGTCTTTATATAAAAGTAATCTTTACGATAAAGCGGATAACAATGTAGCAGGATAAAGCAAGTAAAGCTGCGTTAGAAAAACATGTTTCCATGCAGCAGGATTTTAACTAATAAAAAAAGGGCATCAATTTTGACGCCCTTTAATTTTTTCGAAACTTTATTATTTCAAATGATTTGAAATAAGCTTAGCCATATCAAACATAGATACCTGAGCTTTGCCGCCAAAAATTGGTTTTAATTTAGCATCAGCATTAATCATACGCCTGTTTTTTGGATCCTGCAATTTGTTTGCTTTAATGTAAACCCACAATTTTTTTACCACTTCTGTACGTGGTAATCCTTTGCTGCCTACTACCGCTGCTAAATCAGCACTTGGCGTAAGTGGTTTCATAAATGCTGCAGATGGTTTGCGTGCAGATTTCTTTTTAGCAACTTTTTTTGGTGCTGCTTTTTTTACTGCTTTTTTTGGTGCTGCCTTTTTAACCGCTTTTTTTGGAGCCGCTTTTTTTGCTGCTGCTTTTTTAGGAGCTGCCTTTTTTGGAGCAGCTTTTTTTACCTTTTTCTTTGTTGCCATTTTTTAAATTTTAGAATGTTAATGAGTGTGTAGTATTACAAGTATCAAATATAGCTGATTTATAATGGTTGTACAAAGCGATTTAGTTAAAAATATTTCCACAAAGATTTTACGTTATTAACAGGGAAAAGGTATCTTTTTTCAAGCAGTATTTTTTGGGGAGGGTAGCAGTTTACACCAATTCTTTTTTACATTCATTTGGTATCTTTCTGGCACAAAAAAATACAGATGATAACAACAGAAACGCTGATACAAAAATATACTTTACAACGTCATCCCGAAAGGGGGCTGGTATAAAAAAATTATAAAAGCAGTGGATTAATAGCTGCAAATGCTTTACCACAAAGGTTTTCAGCAGGCAGGGTTTTTTCTACTGCGATTTATTTTTTACTTGATGCTGGTAACTTTTCTCCTTTTCACCGAATAAAAAGTGATGAGTGCTGGCATTTTTATACAGGAAAACTATTGTTGATATTTGTACTTCAGCAGAATGGAATACTGGAACAAATTTATTTAGCAAGCGATATTAATAAGGGGCAATTGTTTCAATATGTGGTGCCGGCCAATTGCTGGTTTGCCAGCCGCCCTGCACCCGGCAGCCGCTTTTTTTGTGGGATGCACCGCAGCGCTGGGCTTTGATTTTGCTGATTTTGAATTGGCCAATACAAAAGAATTGTTGGATTTGTATCCGCAACACACCGGTATTATAAAAGAATTATGCAGGTAAAAACTTCTTTTCAACAAAAATATTTTTAAAATAATCCATTTACATAAATAAATCTAACTGCTGTGGTTTTAATAATTTAGTTACTGCAGTTGATCTAAATGTTGCGTTTGCTGTAATGTGGTAAACTGGCGTTGCCCCGTAACGTGATGCTGTAATAATTGCAATATCATTTGCATGGCCATTAAATAATTGTTCGGCAATTTCTGGCGAATTATTTTCTTTAGATAAATGAGATAATAAAATGTGCGTCATAAAAGGCGGCCGGTGTGCAGTAAATAATTCCAGCGCCTGCCTGTTGGATAAATGGCCATGCCCACCCCGTATGCGATTTTTTAAATGCAGCGGGTATCTTCCATTTTCCAAAAGCTCTTCATCATAATTAGATTCTAAAAAAACTGCATGGCATTGTTTAAAATAATTTATTACCTCAGTGCAGGCAATACCAATATCTGTAAATACACCTGCGGTTACATTGTTGCATGTAATTATAAAACTATGGGGGTCGGCAGCATCATGCTTTTTTGTAAACGGCGTAACTGATAATTCACCAATAGTAACCGGCTCATTTGCTTTAAATTCTTTTGTAAGGTGTTTAATTAATATGGGGCCATGCTTCGCCGTTATACTTGTAATGTAAACAGGTAAACTATATTTATTGGCTAAAACAGAAACGCCTTTTATATGGTCGCCATGTTCATGAGAGACAAAAATGGCTTTTACTGTTTTCATCGAAAGCCCCAGTTGCTTCATTCGTTTTTCGGTTTCCCTGCAGGAAATACCCACATCTACCAGCACAGCTTCGTTACTGTTACCAATATAATAGCAGTTACCATTACTGCCCGAGTTTAAAGATGTGATGAATAGTGACATTGCATTGCAAAGAAAACTATTTTTACTGGTATGATAATGAGGAGTTTTTGAAAAAATTATTACTTAAAATTGAAAATTCAACCCTTCTTTGTAATTCTACCAAGTGGATTTACGCTAAGCATTTTATTAAAATAGTTCTCCACAAATTTTGTAAATATAAAAAAGCAGTTGTACTTTTACATCCACTTACCTACCCAACCACCAATACCTTCTGATTAAACCGTATCTAATTTTCAAAGTCAAAAAATTTAGATCAATTATCCAACCCTCTGAATAGCTTCTGTTTCTCAGGATATAAATATTATATTTTATCCCGGAGGCAATTTAAAAATCCATAGAGTATTATAGTTGTCCTTAAAAAAACCTTATGGTTAATTTTTGCGTATGCTATGTGCAATAAATTAAACATAAAAATGACAACAGAAATTACCTCACCAAAAACATACAATATGGAAACATTTTACACTGCTTACACCAAAATGCTGGATTATAAAATGTACTATTTTATAAAAAAATTCAGCGCCTTTCCCGAATTTAAAAATGTATCGCCGGTTTTAGAATCTTATGGTATGCATACAGATTTTGATAAAGCCTGCAGCATTGCAGGTGTTAATGACCCTGCAGTAAAAGAGCAGCTTTTACAACAGGCCCAGGAAAATACACCAAGAGCAAAAGTTATTGAACTGGCCAATTCTAATTTTGCAGAAAAAAGCATAGCAGGATAATTTTATTTTTTTACTTTAATACAGCTTAGTCTTTTGGGTGTGCACCCAAAAGACTTTTTTATTGGCTTTACAAAAATAATTAGCCTACATTTATTTTATTATTATGGAAAGAAAAAAATTAGATGTAGATATTGTTTTGGATATACTGAAAGAAACACTTGCAGCCAATCCAACATCATCCTTTACTGCAAGTTTACTGCACCAGTATCAGGAACGTGGCGGCCTTAGTAAAAAACAACTGGAAGGCCTGCATCATAAAGCATCAAAAGTAAATAGCATTACTGTTGGTAAACTTGCAACACTGGAAGCGATTATTTTAAAAAAGCCCATGAAGCATAAATCGCCATTGCCGCAACCCACGCCGCTTTTTACCAAAGATGAAACTGCAGGTAATTTAATAACCGGTATTTTACAAAAATATCCGCAGCACAAACGGGTAGTTTTTTTTAAAGCCAAATACGATAACAATGAACCATTTTCTGTAACCGAAACAGAAGAGTTAAAAAGATTTTATAAACTCCTGATTGAAAAATAAATGTACAGCGCTTAATTTATCAGGCTTTGCTGTTGAGACTGATAAGGTAATTGAATAAATTTGTTTCTGAAGAGATACCCAATTTTTTACGCAGGCGGTACCTGCTTATTTCTACTCCTCTTACAGAAATATTCATTAGCTGAGCAATTTCTTTGGTAGATAAATTCATTCTTAAATAGGCAGAAAGTTTTACTTCATTACTGGTAATAGCCGGATGCTTTTCTTTTAAGCCTGCAACAAAATCGCTGTGTACTTTATCAAAATGTTTGGTAAAGCTCTCCCACTCTTTATCTATATTATCATCTTCCCCTAATGATTTAATCATTTTTTTTATTTCAGCAATGACTTGCGGGTTATCAAAACCTTTCATTACATGTGTTAGTTCTGCTTTTATTTTTGTTAAAAGCTCTCCTTTTTTTACAAGGTGCATTGCAGAAGATGCCAGTTCAGAATTTTTAAAATTTATTTCGGCTTCCAGGTTTTCATTGCGCAAAGCAACTATTTCACTTTCGGTTTTATTTAATTCAAGCTCATGAATATATAAAAGCTTTTTTTGTTCTTCTTCATATTTTAATTCCTGCTTTTTAAATTTTATTGTTTGCCATTTGTACAGCCCAAATATACCTGCACAAAAAAGGAGGAAATAAAAAAGGTTTGCCCAAACAGTTTTGTACCATGGCGGCAGCATTTTAAAAGCATAACCGGCAATGGCCGATTCGTTTCCTAAATTATTTCTCACCTTTACTTCAAATGTAAATTCGCCTGCAGGTAAATTGGTATATTCTTTTTCTGTTCTTGTTGTCCAGCCGCTCCAGTTTTCATCAAAACCTTTCAGGCGGTAGCTGTATTCAAGTGTAGATAAATAGCCAAAAACTGCTGCAGTATATTCAAAGTGCAGTGTTTTCCAGGCGTTACTTATTGCAGGTACAGCAGCAGCACCCTGTTCCTGTTTTTCATTTACATCCTTAAAATAACCTCCAAATAAAAGACTGTCTGTTTTGTCAATTATCCTAACCGTTCTTATCTGCACCTGTAAATCGGGCAAGGTTGTTTTATACTTTTGATAATTGATATGAAAGAAACCTTTTTCTCCACCCAAAAAAATATTATTTTCATCAACAGGATAAATAAATTCAAAACCACTGAGCATTTTATTATTTAATTCCGGCAGGTAAATAATAACAGGCTCCTTACCGGATAAATCAACAACACCCAATGTTTTTTCATGAATAAACCAAATGTTGCCCGATTTGTCTTCTTTTAAATAGCGGATACTTTGATTGCCCAAAAGTTTATTGTAAAACGGCGATGGTTCAAAAATATCTTTGGATGGATTATAAATAAAAATGCCTTTTACAGTAGCCGCTACCACTTCGTTTTTTATTTTATACACGTGGTTATCCAGTATTGATGGCAAGCCCTTTTTATTGGTGTAAATGGCAGTGTTATAAGAACCATCATTATTTTTACTTATTTTAAAAACACCATGATAAGGATGCGATACCCAAATATTATTATCCTTATCTATGGCCACAAACCTGGATGATTCAATAAAGCCAGGTACTTGCCCGGATGCAGTAAACTGCCCGTTATTAAAATCAAAAAAGAGCAACCCTTTATAATTACCAGCAACCATTTGTGCAGTTGGAAATGTACCCGGTACAAAATTCCAAAAACCCGGACTTTGAGAAATGGACTGTGCAGTATTATCTTTTATTACAAAAGCCCCTTCATGATTACCCAGCAGCAACTGGTTGTTTATTTCGGCTAAGCCCCAGGTTTGGGCTTTACCATTATTTACCGGCAAAAAATTCCCTTTGCTAAAACTAAGGTCTTGTACTGGTTGCAATGGCACACTGTACAATCCATTACTGGTACCTGCATACAAACTGTTATTATATATAATGGCAGTATAGCCCGAGCCATTTTGTAAAACAGGATTAATTTGTTTTATAGCACTGTTATAAGCAATCATATCAATGCCATTATCTAACCCCAGCCATAAATTACTTTGCCTGTCTAAAAAAATACTTAATACATTATTATTTTGTAACCCTTCTTTGCCTGAAAAACTTTGAATAATATTTCCTTTAAGGTCAATAATATATACACCGCTGTTATTAGTGGCCAGTGCAACCCATCCTGGTGTTATAGCAGTAGCTGCATAAACTCTTTCGGTGGCAAAAAATTGATTATTGGCAGAGGGTAATTTTGAAATAATATTAGCAGCAAGAATAAAGAGGCCATCTTTTAGTGTAATGATTAATGCGCTGTCTTTGTTAATAGATAAAATATTTGTAACAGGGCCTGTAAAGGCCGGGGGTGGGTTTGCAGATAATGGAACCCAGGCATCATTTTCAAAAATCATTAACCCTGTTTTATAATCGTAGCTGTATAAATGATTATTGCAGGTGCCTAAATACGACCACTCCAATGGAGCGTAATAAGTTGAAACGGTATCATTGGCAAATTTGAAAATCTTATTTGCCGATCGGAAAAAAATATTTTTATTGAAGTAGATAATATCCCAAACATCCCCAAATATTTTGTCTTTGTTGGGAATAACAGGGGTTAAAGAATGATACTGTAACTGCCCGTTTTTAGCCGGACTAAAAAACCCCAGCTCATCCTGCCCGCCCACATAAATTTTATTATCCGGGGCAATTTCAACCGACCGTACAATTGTTTTGTTAGGTAAAGAATAAAGGTTCCATTTTCTTCCATCATAAGTAAGCAACCCTTCGTTATTGGCAGCATAAATAACGCCATTCTTATCCTGCTTAATATCCCAGTTTTGCAGCCCTGCACTATAAGTTTGTTTGGAGTAATTAATTACATCCGGCAGCCCAATGGTATTTTGGCCATATAAACTACATGGAAAAAATATAATCCACAACAGTCTTCTCATTTAAGCAGGCGTTATTGTATAGTGAAGGTAGATAAAATTGGTTGATGTAGTATTGATGTAGTATAAATAGCCTTAAAACCAACCTTTTAGCTTTTTTGATGTAGTAATGTTGTGGCTGTTTATTTTTTATTTGTAGGGGGTAAGTATATTTTTACTCTCTATTATCACATTACCAAAAACGATTGCTATTATGAAATTTAAACTTACATTATTGTGTTTTGGCATTATTTGCTGCTGCCTTTTTCAGCAGGCCACAGCACAAACCGTTTCTGTTTCTGGAAAGGTTAAAAACAAAACTACAGGCGAGGCATTAGTTAGTGCCACAGTTTCCGTTCTGGGTACAACTGCATCTGCTGTTACCGATGCAACCGGAAGTTTTACAATTGCAGCACAAAAAGGTGCAACCCTTATTATTTCTTACGCCGGAATGGAGGCTGTAAGATATAAAGTAAACAATGCAGGCCCTATCGACATTCAAATGGAAGAGTCTTCCTCTAAAAATTTGAATGAAGTAGTGGTGGTGGGTTACGGCACTCAAAAAGTAACCAAGGTATCCGGTGCTATTTCTACAGTAAAAGCTGCCGATATTGAAAAGCTGAAACCTGTAAGAGCAGAAGAAGCTTTGCAGGGCAGGGCTTCGGGTGTAACAGTAATATCTCCGGGTTCGCCAGGTGCAAAACCAACTGTACTTATAAGAGGTATTCCTTCTTTTTCGGGAACCGACCCGGTAGTTATTATTGATGGCGTACCACAAACACTTACAGACTTTAATTCTATTAATGCAGCAGATATTGAATCTATAAATGTGCTGAAAGATGCCGCTACAACCGCAATTTATGGTGTAAAAGGGGGTAATGGCGTTATAGTTGTTACAACTAAAGCAGGAAGAAAAAATCAAAAAACAGAAATAACTGTAAGCAGTAATTATGGTATGCAGGAAGTAGCAAATACTATTGGAGTATTGAATGCTTCTGAATATGCAGCTATCATTAACGAAGGCAGTACAGTTGCTGGCGGTAATGTTATTTTTCAGGATCTGTCTAAAATTGGCGTGGGTACTAACTGGCAAAACGAAATTTTTAAAACTGCTGCCATGCAATCACATACCGTAACCGCAAGGGGCGGAAGTGATAAAATGTTATACTTTTTATCTGGCGGTTATTTAAACCAGGGTGGTATTGTAGGTGGCAACGATAAATCAGTTTTTAGCAGGGGCAACTTTACTGCAAACCTTACATTCGACCTTTCTTCTAAATTAAAATTTATAATGAATACTACCGGTGTTATACTGAACGGTAAAGGCGTACAGGAAAATTCATTTAACAGCGTTATTGGCAGTGCGTTAAATTTCGATCCAACAGTGCCGGTTAATAACACAGCGCCTAACACTGTAGGTAAATATGGTTTCAGTAATTTATTGTTGTCAGAAATATTTAATCCGCTTACTAAACTGGATAATACTTACAACAAAAATAACGGCAGTAAATTATACGGCAAGTTTGAATTTCAGTATGATGTAATTAAAAACTTAAAACTTTCAACACGTTTTGGCTATACCAAATACGATGGTAATGCTAAAAGCTTTTCTCCTTTGGTATTTTATGGCCCAAATAATGTAGATAACTCCATGAATGCAGATGGTTCAACAGTTACCGGCAAACACAACAGTGTATCGCATGAAAAGGCAAGCAATTTTAATTATACCTGGGAAAGCTTCGCTAACTATAATTTTAAAGTAAAAGAACATCACAATTTTGAAACCGTACTTGGTTTTTCTTTAGCAAAAATTTCTGGCAATGCTGCTGGTGCTAGCAGGCAGGATGTACCTTTCAACTCTTGGGAGTTTTCAGATTTTACTGCAGCTACAGGCAGCAATACTGCTACCAATACTAATGCACTCAGCGGTTATTATTATCAATATTTCAGGAGAAACCTTTCTTATTTTACAAGAATAAATTATGATTACGAGGAAAAGTATTTAGCCTCTTTTACTGCACGCCGTGATGGCTCTTACGCATTTGGCATCAATAATAAATATGCTAACTTTTTCTCTGGCTCATTAGGCTGGGTAGTTACTAAAGAAAATTTCTTTCATTCAGATTTTATCGACTACCTGAAAATAAGAGGCAGCTATGGCTCAATCGGAAATGAAAATGTAAATCCGCAGTTTGTAAGTATTGTTACCGGCGGCTCAAGCTATGGCCCTACTGCAAACAGCAATGGTTATACTTTTAATAATGTTTTTTATCCTGGTGCAACTGTAGGATCTGCAGCAAATGATGCATTAAGATGGGAAAAACAATTGCAATCGAATGTTGGATTTGACATGAATTTTTATAAAAGAAAAATCTCTTTATCAGCAGATTATTTTCAGAAAAAAGTTGATGGTTTATTGTTCACACCTTCTGCGTCTTTATATCTTGGCACCGTTCCCATCCCTACTGCAAATATTGGCAGTACAAAAAGCAGTGGTATAGATGTTACGCTTGGTTATAATGAATTTATTGGTAAATCATTAAAACTAAATACTTCAATAACTTTTACAACAGCTAAAAATGAAGTTACTGCAACTAATGATGATGGTACTGCCAAAATATTAGGCGGCTATTATTTTAATGGTCAATCGCAAAGTGTAACGGTTTTTGAAAAAGGACAAACACCCGGTTATTTTTATGGTTATAAAACAGATGGTTTATTTCAAACTGCTGCAGATCTAACCAAAGGTGCAACACAGTCAGGTGCTCAGCCAGGCGATATTCGTTTTGTGGATATGAATGGTGATGGTAAGATTACTGCTGCTGACCAAACAAAAATTGGTGACCCTTTCCCCAATTTTACAATGGGCTGGAATTTGAATCTTGAGTATAAAAATTTCGATTTTAATGCCTTCACTTATGCCTCTGTTGGTAACGATATTTACAGGGCTTACGAAAGAAACGCCAACTACTCTAATAAATACAGGGCAGTATTAGCCAGATGGACAGGAGCAGGCACAACAAACGATGCAAGAAACCCACGGTATTCCTTTACAGATGCCAACAGTAACATCCGTGTATCTGACAGGTATGTAGAAGATGGCTCTTTTGTAAAGATTAAAAATATACAATTGGGTTACACTTTTCCTGCATCTGCAACTAAAAAAATATTGAGTAAACTGCGTATTTATGCACAGGTAAAAAATGCATACACGTTTACCAAATACTCAGGGTTTGATCCGGAAATAGCAGGCGGTATTTTAGATACCGGTATAGACCGTGGTGCTTATCCGCAGGCAAGAACTTATGCTGTTGGCATTGATATTAAACTATAAATTTTTATAAAATAAAATATTATACAATGAAGAATATTAAAATTATAAGCCTGGTTTTTTTAATTGCCATGCTTGCATCTTGTAAAAAATGGGTAGATTATAATCCTCATGACGAATACAAAATTACTGATCTTGATTATTTAAAATCAGAAAGCGATTACCGCACTATGGCAGTTAGTGTTTATACACCCATTCAATGGTTAAACCAGGCAGTGCCGGTGGGTGATATTGCATCTGATAATGCAGTAAGCGGTGGCGAGAATGCATCCGACGTATTATCACTGCAACAAATAGACGATTACACATTAACACCTGTAAACTCTACCCTTACCGAATTATGGCAGGGAGCGTACGAAGGTATTAACAGGGCTAATTATATGACGCAGTATAAAGCCACCAACAAAGCAGGCGAAACAGTAAATTTTACAGGTAAAGACGCCTTGTATGGCGAAGTTTATTTTTTACGTGCCTATTATTATTTTCATTTAGTTAGATTTTTTGGCGACGTGCCATTGTTTACTGATAAAAGATTGGGCCTGACAGAATCTAAAACTTTACAACGCTCTGCTAAAGCAGATGTTTACAAACAAATTGAACTGGATTTAACCAATGCTATTACAGTTTTACCTATTACCAATGTTGAAAAAGGCAGGGTAACAAGATATGCAGCACAAGCTTTGTTGGGTAAAGTATTATTGTATCAAAGTAAATTTGACGCTGCTGCTACAATGTTAGAAAACGTAGTAAACGGACCATTTAGTTTAGTAGCCAATTATGGCAATATGTTTTTAGAAGCCGGCGAGAATGGACCAGAATCAGTTTTTGAAATTCAATACTCTAATACTTCCCCCTATTACAATTGGGGTGGTGTTACAAGAGGACAGGGAAATCATTCTGTACAGCAATGTGGCATCAGGGGTTTAAATGGTTCGGGGGCTATGCCTTATGCAGCGGGTTGGAGTACAAATTTACCTACAGCAAATTTAGCTAATGCATATACAGCAGGCGATATTAGAAAAGCTGTAACGGTATTAGATATTGAAGCCTACAAAAATGCAAACCCTTCTTTTAATATTACATACCAGGTAGCGCCTTTTAAAAATACCGGTTTATATAATCAAAAATATTTACCCCGTAAAGGTGAAACATCTGGCCAGGTAGAATTGAATTACTTAAACAATTTCAGAACTATACGCTATGCCGAAGTTTTGTTGATGGCTGCCGAAGCTAACAACAGGGCTACTGCACCTAATGATACCAAAGCACAGCTTTATGTAAACAGGGTTCGCCGCCGTGCATTTGCAGTTAACGATGCCAGTAAAGATATTACTGCAACCGGTACAGCATTGCGCCAGGCTATTTGGGATGAAAGAAGATTAGAACTTGCTATGGAAGGCGACCGCTTTTTTGATTTGGTTAGAACCGGGCAGGCAGCTGCAAAAATTGCAGGCTTTGTTGCAGGCAAGCATGAGTTATTTCCTATTCCTCAAACAGAAATTGATATTTCGGGTTTAAAACAAAACCCCGGTTATTAATTACTAACTAATAAAAAATTAACGATTATGAAAGTATTAAAATATTTTTTTAGCATAGCTTTTTTACTGGCAGTTGCAATAAGTTGTAAATAAGAATTGAAAGAGTATATAACTTTATTAGAAAGTGATAATGCACCGGCTAAATTATCAGCTCTTTTCGATATAACACAAGATAATACTGGTCTTTTAAACATTACACCTAATGGCGAAGGGCTTGCTTTTTACGAAATTTATTATGGTGATGCTGCAACAACACCTGTAAAAGTATTACCCGGAAAAAATACGCAGCATATTTATGCCGAGGGCATTTTCAATGTAAAAATTGTTGGCCACAGCATAACTGGAAAAATTACAGAAACCACAAAACAGTTAACGGTATCATTCAGGGCACCGGAAAATTTAGATTTTACAATTACTGTTGACCCCAATAATAATTACAAAATAACAGTTACCGCAAAAGCCCTTTACGAAACATTCTTTAAAGTGTATTTTGGAGACGTACCTAATGAAGTACCCGTATCTTTTTTAGAAGGCGACATTGTAAGCCATACTTATGCAGCGGTGGGCACTTACAATGTAAGAGTTGTGGCATTAAGTGGCGGCGTTGCTACCACGCAATTAATTAAACCGGTTACAATTGTCGATCCCGTTTTATTACCAATAACTTTTGAATCTCCTACAGTTAATTATGGCTTTACCGATTTTGGTGGTGGTGTTGTTACTAAAATTAATAATCCCCAGGTGAATGGAATAAACACTTCCGCTAAAGTAGGTAAGATGGTAAAAAATGCACCGGAAGTTTATGGCGGCAGCTTAATAACATTAGGTGCACCAATTGATTTTTCTGCAGACAAAATTTTTAGAATGAAAGTTTTTGCTCCGAGGATTGGCGCAAAAGTTTTATTGAAAGTAGAAAATCTTACTAATGGTGGTATAAGCTTTGAAAAAGAAGTGGCTACTACTGTTGCCAATGCATGGGAAGACCTGGTATTTGATTTCAGAACGATTAATACTACTAATGCTTATCAAAAAATAGTGTTGATTTTTGATTTAGGAACAGTAGGTAACGGTTCTGCGAACTTTACTTATTTGTTTGATGATATCCGTTTGACTAACACTTTACCCGGAGGTTCGCAAATTGACTTGCCTGTTACCTTTGATGCAATTGGAGTTAATTACAACGTAACCGATTTTGGAAACGCACAATCCCTTGATGCAATTGATCCTGCCAATGCTGCTAATAAGGTTAAAAAAACTACAAAAATTTCAGGTGCAGAAACCTGGGCGGGAACAACAATGGGTGTAAATGGAAATGGTTTTGCCACTCGTATTCCTATGGCGGCAGGAGCAACTAATATGACCGTGAGAGTATATTCACCAGCAAGCGGTATTAAAATTCGATTAAAAATTGAAGATCATACCAACCCTACAAAATCTGTAGAAACTGAAGCTACTACAAGTGCAGTTAACACATGGGAAACTTTAATTTTTAATTTTAGTAACCAGGCAGCCGGTACCGCAGCAATAAATTTTGCCTTCAATTATGACATGGCATCTATATTTTTTGATTTTGGTACAGCAGGAAATGGGAAAATTTTTTATTGGGATGATGTAAAATTTGTTGGTGCAAATCCAAATGCTATAGCACTTCCTTTAGATTTTCAATCAAGTACCCTGACATACACATTTACCGATTTTGGTGGTGGTAATGCAACAGTTATTAATAATCCGCAAATTTCAGGAATTAATACCAGCAGTAAAGTAGGCAAAATGATTAAAAATGCTGGTGAAGTTTATGGCGGCAGCTTTATAACATTAGATGCACCTATAAATTTTTCAGGAAGCAAAATTTTTAAAATGAAAGTTTTTTCTCCACGTGTTGGCGCTAAAGTATTGTTGAAAGTGGAGAACTTAACCAATGGCGGTATTAGTTTTGAAAAAGAAGTAACAATTACCACTGCTAATGCATGGGAGCTGGTAACATTCGATTTTAGTGCCATCAACACCGCTAATTCTTATCAGAAAGTAGTTTTAATTTTTGATTTAGGAACAATGGGTGACGGCTCAGCCAACTTTACGTATTTGTTTGATGACATTACACTTTAATTAATTTTTAAAAATAAATTTATGGTTACTAAAACAAAATCATTCATCATAATTTTTCTTACAATTGTAACTGGTTTTACAGCATGTAAGAAAACAGAATATAAATTCGGAGAATTAAAAGCGCCATCTAATCTTACCTTAACAACTGTAATTGCAGGTGTGGATGCTACTAATCCAAACGGAAACGGAACAGGTACTGTAGTAATTACTTCAACCGCCGATAAAGCTTTAACCTACAATATAGATTTTGGCGATGGTAAAAC
>NZ_JANPCM010000478.1:0-11872 GCF_031430955.1 Ferruginibacter sp. | reverse complement strand
GTAAAGGGATAGCTTATCCATATAAGGTTATTTTAGAGTAAGACTAAATATACTATTAAATTTTTATGCAATATCAAAAAGAAGGATATTAATTCAAAAATTACTAATAGAAAGTGAAGTTTATAAAATAGCAATTTATTTTACCTGAGAGGTAGTAAGATGCAATTTATTTTGCATAGTAGCATATTATGAAAACTAAAAAAGGAAATAAAGTAATTGCTAAGAATTTTTTTTCAACTGCTGCAATAACGCTCTCATATCTTTAGGTAACTCCGCCGCTAAATTAAATGTATTGCCTTCGGCATCAGTAAATTTTAAACAATAAGAATGTAGTGCCAGCCTGTTTAGCATCGGTCGCTCTTCTTCTTCATGTTTACTAAGCTTATATTTTTTTTTGAGAGAAGATAGTAAAACAGGTTTACCATCGCCATACAATTCATCGCAGGCTAAAGGGTGACCAATATTTTTACAATGCACCCTTATCTGGTGGGTGCGGCCGGTATGCAATTGAAATTGTAAAAGCGAATAAGATTTGTAATCTTCAATTACCTCATAATCGGTTACCGAAGGTTTGCCATTGCGGTGTATAACCATTAAACCTTTTTGCACCAGGTGTTCGCTGATAGGAGCATCAATAGTGCCTTTTTTTTCAGCAGGCGAACCATGCACAATACCCTGGTAAAATTTTTCTACCCTTCTTTCTTCAAAAGCCTGCGATAAAAATTTATGGGTGGTTTCGTTTTTTGCAAATAAAATAATGCCACTGGTGTCTTTATCTAAACGGTGCACTGTAAAAATGCTGCCGTATTTATTTATCAGCATATCTTTTAGGCTCACTTCACTTTGCATCCTGTCGGGGATAGATAACAGCCCTGCAGGTTTATTTATAGCCAAAAAATTTTCATTCTCAAAAATGATAGCTGCAGCAAGTTTAAAAACCGGTGCAGGTTTTGGCGTATTTGAAAAATCAGGTAACATTTAAATCGGTTGTTTGGTTTTAGAAGCATTCATGTATTTAAGCAAACGAATTTCTTTATCGCTTAAATAACGCCACTTGCTGCGTTCTACATTTTTTTTAGTAAGATTGGCATACATCACCCGGTCTAATCCTTTTACATCGTAACCTAAATGTTCAAATATGCGGCGTACAATTCTGTTACGGCCACTATGGATTTCTATACCAATAATGGATTTGTCTTTACTGTCAGCATAAGCAAGACTGTCCACCTGAACTTCGCCATCTTCTAATTTTAATCCTTTTATAATTTTATCAAAATCTGTTTTGGTTAAAGGCTTATCTAATTTGGCTTCGTATATTTTTTTTATTTCGTAGCTGGGATGCGATAATTTTTGAGTAAGATCACCATCGTTGGTAAGTAATAAAACACCTGATGTATTTCTATCCAAACGTCCGATAGGGTACACCCTTTCGGTAGTAGCTTTTTGTATTAATTGTAAAACTGTTTTTCTTCCCTGCGGATCATCGGTGGTGGTTATATAATCTTTTGGTTTGTTTAGTAAGATGTACACCAAATTTTTTGTGACAAATAATTTTTTGCCATTGTAAATTACTTCATCGGTTTGTTTTATTTTATAACCGGGTTCTGTCGCTACTTCGCCATTTATTTTCACTTTGCCTGCACTTATTAAAGCCACTGCATCTCTGCGGCTGCATACACCGCAATGAGCCATAAATTTATTTAATGGCATTACACCTGTTGGTGCATTATCATTGGCTGCTGTTGCCTTTTCCGATTTAGCATGCGGCGTTTTTGCTGCGCCACCGGTTGGTTTAAATTTGGGAGTTGTACGGGTTCCATTTGCTTCGGCTGAAGGTTTTGCCTCTTGATTATTGCTTATTGCCAATGTTGCTTTTGAATTATCTGCGGCTTTAGTAGCCATACCATTTTTCTTGGCCATTCTTGCCTGGTATTCTTCTTCTTTTTTCTTATCGAAAAAAGCATTGCGTTCTTTTCGGTAAGTTTTCTTTTCCTGGCGTATTTGTTCTTTAACTACGCTGTTTTTTTTCTTTACTGTAAATTTTTGAAACGGAGACTGGCTCATAATTGAAGAGATTTACTGTTTTACAACAGGAGTGAGCTGCAAATATAGAAATAAAAAAGCGAACCCTGCGGTTCGCCTTTTATTTTTACTGGTAGTGTTTTATTTAACTGCTTTTTTTCCTTTCCTGTCTTTTTTCATTTCTTCCATCTTTTTCAACTGATCGGCTGTAAACATTTTTTTATTTTCTTCTTTCATTTGTGCTTTTAATGCAGTCATCTTTTCTTTTTTTGCAGCTTTATCCATTTTGTCATCTTGTTTAATGGCCTGCATTTTTAATTTCATGGCTTCATGCTGTGTTTTCATTTGCGCCATCTGTGCATCAGTAAGATTTAATTTGGTTTTCATCTTATCCATTCTTGCTGCATCATGCTGTTGTCTTTTTGCCTGGTGCTCCGCTTTCATTTGCGTCATTTTAACTTTTTGTTCGGCGGTAAGCAGGCTTTCCATTTTAGCTTTCTGTTCGTTGTGCAAAGCCTCCTTTTTTTCACGGTATTCTTTTACTGTGATGTTATCGTTTTTGCTCAGCTGCTGCATTTGAGTTTTATAATTTGCTTTATAAACAGCAGCCTGCTTTTTTTGTTCTTCACTAAAGTTTAACTTTTGCGACAGATCATGTTTTTCATGTTTTTGATGTTTCGCTTTACTCATTCTTTTTTCCTGTGCACTGGCAGATAAAGTAAGAGTGCTAAATGCAAATAATGCGATCAATAATTTTTTCATGGTAATTTAATTTTTATTTACTCATAGACCACCGCAGTTAAACGGGGTTTAATGTATAAAAAATAAGTTTTGTTAAAGTAACTTATGGCGGGCACCGAAGGTGAGAACATAGATTTCTTTAAGTTAAAAAGAATGCTAAAAAAATAAATTTTATTTTTTATTGGCCAATTGACCGCAGGCAGCATCAATATCTTTACCACGGCTGCGGCGAACCCTTACATTTACCCGGTTTTTGGCAAGGTAATCGGTAAACTGCTGTGTAGTGTCTTCATCTGGTTTTACAAAGGCAGCGCCATCAATTGGATTGTATTCAATTACATTAACTAAATGTGTAGGGATTTGGCGGTAAATTTTTACCAGGTCTTCGGCATCTTCCAAAGAATCATTTACATTTTTTAAAAGAATGTATTCTAAAGTAATATCGTTTTTTGTTTTTTCGTAAAAATAATTTAGTGCTTCTACCAATGCTTCAATATTATTGCTTTCGTTAATCGGCATAATAGCATCACGTTTTTTATCGGTAGCCGCATGTAAAGAAAGAGCCAAGTTAAATTTCACTTTATCGTCGCCTAATTTCTTAATCATTTTTGCCACACCTGCTGTAGAAACGGTGATGCGTTTGGGGCTCATAGCTAAACCATCATTGCTTATAATTTTATCAATGGCCTGCAATACATTGGTGTAATTAAGCAATGGCTCGCCCATACCCATAAAAACAATATTGCTTAATTTTTTATTGTACACTTTTTCGCTCTGCTGATTCAGCTGTGCTGCCTGGTCGTAAATTTCATCAAAATTTAAATTGCGTTTACGTTCCATTTTACCGGTGGCGCAAAAGGAGCAGGTAAGGCTGCAACCGATTTGAGAAGATACACAGGCCGTATTTCTTTTTTCGGTAGGTATTAAAACGCCTTCAATAAAATGCCCGTCGAATGTTTTAAATCGTGATTTTATGGTGCCATCACCACTTATTTGTGTGGCATCGGTAGTTATGGCCGGTAAACTAAAATGTTCGGCTAATTTTATACGTAACTCTTTGCTTAGGTTACTCATATCATCAAAACTGGTGGCACTTTTTTTCCATATCCATTCGTAAGTTTGTATGGCACGGAATTTTTTATCGCCTATTGATTCGAAGTATTCTTTAAGTTCGGGAAGGGTTAATGTTCTTATATTTTTAACAGCTGACATGCCGCAAAGGTACAATACACAAGCCTATTTTTTTTAATAATATGCTTTTTGGTACAGATTGGCAGAAAAATTGCAGCTTCATTAAAAACTTTTCCTATGCGTACAATTTCAATTGCAGCCATTGTATTTTTTATGGTACTGCAATCCTGCAAAACAAAAAATAACGATCTTGTTGCAGTACCTGATGACTGGCCAACAGACAGTATGCGTACCCTAAAAAATAATTTAAATTTTCCCTGGGAAATTTTATGGGGTAAAGATGATTTTATATGGATGACGGAAAGGGGAGGTAAAATAAGTAAGATAAATCCCAAAACTAAAGAAGTTGTTTTTTCAATAAGCCTGCCCGATGCAGTTAGTAATGGCGAAGGAGGATTATTAGGCCTGGTGCAACACCCCGATTTTTTAACGAATGGATTTTTTTATGCAGTGTATAATTACAACAATGCTGGTAACTATCTTGAAAAATTAGTGCAGTTTAAATTTATAAATAATAATCTTCAAACTGTTGCAACAATAATTGATAATATACCTGCATCAGGTATTCATAATGGCAGCAGACTTTGGATAACTGCTGAAGCTGCACCAAAATTATTTATGACAACAGGTGATGCAGCTGTAGCGAATAATGCCCAAAGAACAAGCTCTTTATCAGGTAAAATTTTACGTTTTAATTTAGATGGAAGCATTCCTGCCGATAATCCAATTTCGGGTTCGCCCGTTTGGAGTTTAGGGCATCGCAATCCGCAGGGATTGGTGGTTGCCAATGGTATAATGTATGCCAGCGAACACGGGCCAAATGTGGAAGATGAAGTCAACATTATAGAGAAAAATAGAAATTACGGCTGGCCAACTGTAACGGGGCCATGTAACGACCCTGCCGAAATTACTTTTTGTACAGCTAACAATGTAAAAGAACCGATATGGAGCAGTGGTAATGTAACTTTTGCTTATTGCGGTATAGATTATTATAACAATGACCGCATTGCTGCCTGGAAAAATTGTTTATTACTAACTTCCTTAAAAGATGCCAACCTGAGGATTTTAAAATTAAGTACCGATGGACTTAGTGTGATTAGCGAACAGCAATTGTTTAAAAACAAGTTTGGCCGCATCCGTGATATTTGTGTTTCGCCTGCCGGCAGGGTTTATTTATGTACGGGCAATGGCGGCAATGCGGATGTGCTGGTGGAAATATCGAAGCTATAAAAGCTTTGTAAAATTTACTATATTTGGTAAATGTTTTTTATGGGAGAACACTTATTAGAGGAAATAAAAAAACTGCCTTTTGAGCAACAAAAGGAAGTGGAAGATTTTGTTGGTTATTTAACCGCAAAATATACTCAGCCGAAACCAGAAGATATTGGAGAACACCGCAAAAAAAATATGGGTTGGGCAAAAGGAATGATATGGATGGCAGATGATTTTAATGAAACACCAGAAGATTTTAAAGATTATATGTAATGAGCCAATTTTTGCTGGATACTCAAATTGTTCTGTGGATGGCTCATGAGCCTGAAAAAATTTCTGAAAAATGCTATGATGTAATTTTGGATAAGAGTAATGATTTATTACTAAGCTATGCAAGTATATGGGAGTTGAGTATAAAATTAAGTGTAAATAAACTTCAATTAAAACTTTCATTAAACGATTTCATATCCCGTGAAATAGAAAAACACAATCTAATCCTGTCGCCAATTTCTTTGTTATCCATTTATCATTGTCAGTTGTTGCCGTTAATTCACCGGGATCCTTTCGACAGGATTATAGCTGCACATTCTATAGTGGAAAAAATACCTTTAATAAGTTCAGATAAAATATTTGATGATTATAACATTAAACGAATTTGGTAAATGCAAACTGTTTATGTAATTGATGCCATACGTACACCCATTGGTAAATATGGCGGCGCTTTAAGTAATATAAGGCCGGATGATTTGCTGGCTTATGTTATTAAGGCTTTGATAAAACGCAATGATTCTATTGATGTAAATGCAATTGAAGATGTGATCGCAGGTGCTGCCAATCAAAGCGGAGAAGATAACCGAAATGTTGCCCGTATGGCTGCTTTACTTGCCGGGCTTCCCGTAACCGTTAGTGGCACAACTGTAAACCGTTTATGTGCCAGCGGGCTGCAGGCAATTATGGATGCAGCAAGGGCAATTGCCTGCGGCGATGGTGATTTATACATTGCCTGCGGAGTAGAAAGCATGAGCCGGGCGCCTTTTGTAATGCCTAAGGCAACCGCTGCTTTTGCAAGAGAGCCGCAAATTTTTGATACCACTTTGGGCTGGCGTTTTGTAAATAAAAAATTATCCGATTTATATTATCCATACACCATGGGAGAAACTGCGGAGAACGTTGCCCGGCAATGGAATATCAGCCGCAATGCACAGGATGAATTTGCAATGGAAAGCCAGCAAAAATATGCGAAGGCGCATGCGGCAAATAAATTTAATGAAGAAATTATTCCATTGCAGGTTCAAATTGGTAAAGATGTTTTTGATTTTGATAAGGATGAGCATCCACGTTTATCTGATTTAGAAAAATTAGGACAATTAAAACCTGCTTTTGCAAAAGATGGAACTGTTACTGCCGGAAATTCATCGGGCATAAACGATGGTGCTGCTGCAATGTTACTGGCAAGCGAAGCCGCAGTTATTAAATATGGCTTGCAGCCAATTGCAAAAATTGTAAGTATGGCAGTTGCCGGTGTCGATCCTTCTATTATGGGTATTGGGCCTGTACCTGCAACAAAAAAAGCTTTAGAAAGAGCGGCTTTAACTGTGGCTGATTTAGATTTAATAGAATTGAATGAAGCGTTTGCATCGCAATCTATTGCCTGCATACATGAATTGGGTTTGGATCTGGAAAAGATAAATGTAAATGGTGGTGCTATTGCTTTGGGCCATCCGCTGGGTTGCAGTGGTGTAAGAATTTCTACTACACTATTATATGAATTAAAACGGCGCAAAGCAAGATATGGGTTGGCAACAATGTGTATTGGAGTGGGGCAGGGGGCAGCAGTGGTTTATGAAGTGTTATAAATTATACAACAACTTTTTTACCAATCTAAAATTTACTGCAACAGATATTACAAGTAATAACAACGCAATTACCAACACTATCCAGTGAATAAAAGGAGAGAGTTCTGAGATAAATTGTTGAAAAATAAAATGCACTATGGCTGTTGTAATAACTGCTGCCATTACCACTGTAACATAAACCGGTATCCATTTTTTTGCAACTGTTTTACTAAGCCAATGCGGCGAATAACCCAATGTTAAAAGCAATTGTAAATTTTCTTTACTTCTTGCAATCATCAACTGTAAATAAAAAGAAAATAATACCAGAGCCAGCAAAATTACGAGGACACCAAAGCCTGCAAGACTGCCTGTGATTACCTGTAAGGTCTTTTTTATCCTGCCAAATTTTGTTTTGTCTTTATTTACATGATAATTATTTTGCTCTAAATATTTAAGCAGCTCGGGGTTGTTGGCATCTTTTGTTTTTAAATAAATTCTCGACGCAGAAATTTCTTCTTTACCTTCCAGATCTTTATTCAGTTTAGCTAAAAAATTTTCCGGCACCAGTATGCTGTTTATCCTGTCGCTGAATGCAACTATACGAGCTTTAAATTGCTGTTCGCCATTGCGGCCGGTGCAGCGTAAAAAAATATTAATGCCCATGGCAGTTTTTTCAGAAAGTTGCGGCAAATCCCAGCTGCCGGAAAATACATTATACATTTCTAAAAAATCGGAAGAAAAAATTATGGGCACATCTGACTGACCCTGTTGCCAGGTAAAATTTGATGGTACGGTATCAATAAAATCATTTTTTATTGCTTCTATAAAAATGTCGGTACTAAAAGGAATTACCTGGCCAGCGCCGGCTACAGCTTTAAACTGATTGGCTTTTAAAAGTGCGGCATCAGAAATAAACGGTTGTAATTTTATTTGCTGCAGATCAGTTTCTGTAAAGCGGTTATCCCTCGCCATATTTTCATCGGTTATAGTTTTGGTAACCGAAATAAAATCGAAGCCTGTTTTTTTAGGATTTTTTTCTTTTAATAATTGATTAATGTTGATATACATTTGAACTGAACATAACAACAACAGCACACCAATACCCAAGCCAATATAACTGAGCCAGCGACTGGCTTTGTTTTGACCGGTGTTTAGAAAGGGGGCAATGTTTTTAAATGTTAAATTCATTATTGGTTGATCCGTTAATTGGTTAATTAGTTTATTGGTTCTTTAATGCTGAATGCATTATAAATGCAATGTTCTGTCTGCTTTAAAATATTCTATTGCTTTTAAATCGGCTAAAATAATTGAAGCCTTTCTCAATGCAGTTTCTTCCTCCATTAATTCCATTGCCTTTTTTCTATTGTTCTCATCTAAATGACTGAAAGGTTCATCTAACAATAAAAAATTAAACGGTTGCTGTAAACTGCGAATGATAGCAATGCGCTGCTGCTCGCCATAGCTGCAGGTTTTGCAAAGTTTGCCAAGCTTATTTTCTATGCCCAGCCTTTTTGCCATTGCAGCAATTTTACTTTCTGTATGATAAGGATTTAGCTGCCTTTTTATTTCTAAATTTTGTAAAACAGTTTGTTCGGCAAACAAACGCAGATCCTGAAAAACGATACTGATATTTTGCTGACGGTAAGTGGCAAATTTTTCTGCATCAAAATTGGCAATGGAATTATTATCATACAAAATATTACCATTAAAATCTTTTCTCAACCCATATAAAAAATGAATGAGCGAAGTTTTGCCACTGCCACTGGGTGCAACTATTTCAACTTTTTCGCCGGTATTAAATACAACAGTGTTGTTCCATATCTGCGATTGGTTAATTTTTTCTTCTTCAATAAATGTGGGAACGACTTTTTGCAGTTGTATTTGCATGTAGTACAAAATTAAATATCCGCTGAAGTGAAATGCTTCAGCGGATATTCGATAATTAATTTCCTTCTTTAACTGCAGGAGAAGCAGGGGGAGCGACCATTTTATCTTTATCGAATTCATCAAAACTCATATCACTCATTTTACGTTTCTTATCCTGTTCCATTTTTATTTTACTCAATAAACCTAAATATTGATTCAATTGTTTTAAACTGTTGGTGCTTTTATCCATTAAGTTTATTTCCATAGTTTGGGTTATACCACCACCTTCAAAGTTGCCGCCTTTCATGTACACGTTATCCCACATTTTTATGGAAGCGTCGTAAATAACTTTTGCTGTACTGTCTTTGGAAAAATTAGTTTCTACAGCTTTTAAAATAAATTGCAAATTTATATATCCGCCAAAGGGGTTGCCGTTAATCTTACTTAAAAAGTCAAAATTATTAGTGCCTTTGTTTGCAAAATATTTATCAATATTTTCTTTTGAGTTACCGATAGCAAAAAGTTTTCCATCACTGTTGTAAGCAATGGGAATACCTGCTGGGACATCTTTCCCTAATTTTTCTCCGGCTTTAATCAAAAAGTTAAATGCTTCTTTATCTCCAATAGAACTGGCAAAAATAATATCGGGTTCTACATTATCAGTTTTTGCATTATTCAATATCGCCGAAGTGTCGGTTGAAGGTTTATGTTTTAAATCGGTAAGTGCAATTAATATATCTCCTTTATTAGCTTTAATAAAATCATCCATGCTAAAACCTGCAACTGCAAGCCCCATGTTAGCATAGGCCTCCACACCCAGCAATTTTAAAAATTCTTTTATGCCTTCGGGTTTAAAACTCATTGCAAATACTGCAGCAACATCTTTTGAGGGTAAGCGCTTAATCATATCCTCATCAATATTTTTACCGCCGTATTTTTTATATAAGTCGGTCATTTCTTTACCGGCATAACTTTTTGCATCCATTAAAATTTTACCATTTTCAAAATTTACAGTTGCAGCGGTAAAACTGCCTTCGTATAATTTACTGATGTTTACCATCACCATTGCAGGCATTGAAGCGGTACCTTTATACAATTCTTCACTGTTCATCCAAAAATGTATATCACCGGTTTTTTTTACCAGCTCTGTAAATTTTTCATTTTTAGCTAAGGAGTTATCTTCTTTTAAATCAAAAATATTTTTACAGGCTGCACCAATATCACGTGATTTAGCAGGGGATACACTATTGCTGTCATGCATCATTGCATTTTGCATATTCATTTGCGGCGCATCTGCCAGGTACACAAATCTTTCTTTGTTCCAGCCTACGCAAACAGGATATTTGCTTACATAATTAACTCCGTCTCTTTCACTTTGCACACCGCCTTTGGTAACATCTAGTGTAAACAGTCTAAATTTTTCAGCATCTTTAATGGTGCCGGTAAAAGCAACAATACCACCGATAGTATCTTTCTGTGCAAAAAATAATAAATCAGTTTTGGTATCAATACCGCTGTTATCAGGATTGTCCAATGCCTGTTTTACAAATGCAGGAATGCTGGTGTCGGCATACATTTGTTTAAACAGTTCATTTTGTTTTACATCATTCCAGGGTAGTTTTGTGGAGAGTGATGCACCGTTTACTAGTACCGCAATGGCTGCATTTTTCGGAATAAATTTTCCTTCTTTGTTAGTTTTTGTACAGGAAGCAAATATTAAAACTGAAAAAACAGTTAATAATGCATTACGAAAATTTGTTTGCATACGTTTGGTTTTTTTGGTTGATACGATAAAAATGTTTTGGTAACCTTTATTTGTTGTTAAAAAAATTAATTAAATTTTCAAAAATAACTACATGCTGCTCACCGGTGGCTAAATTTTTAACCTGGCAATAATTTTGTTCAATTTCTTTGCTGCCAATTATTATTGCGTAAGGAATTTTTTTATCTTCCGCATAACGGAATTGTTTGGCAATTTTGGTTTCTTCAATATGAAATAATTCGCAGGCAATGCCAGCCTTACGTAATTTTTGCATTACAGTAAATGCAAAATTACTTTCAGCTTCTCCCATATTAAAAAACAAAGCCTTTGTACTTACCTGTAAATTTTCGGGAAATAATTTTAATTCTTCCAGTACATCATAAATCCTGTCAACCCCAAAGCTAATGCCCACGCCGGGTATATCGGGCACGCCAAACAAACCTGTTAAATCATCGTACCTGCCACCGCCGCCAATGCTGCCCATTTGTACAATTGCAGGTGCTTTAGCTTCGTAAATAATTCCGGTATAATAATTTAAACCACGTGCCAGTGTAAAATCAACCACTATATTTTTTCCTGCTGTGTGCTGTAATATTTTTTTAATTTCTTCCAGGCCACGTTTTGTTTCGGGCATTTTGCCCAGCAAATTAGTCAACTGTTCTACTTTTTCTTCGTTGCTGCCACTAATAGCAATATATTTTTCTATCAGTTCAATTTGAAATTCTGTTAATCCTTTTTCCGATAATTCAGCTTTTACTTTGTTTACGCTTACTTTATCTAATTTATCAATAGCGGTGGTAATGGCTACTAATTTGTCAGTAGCATTGCAAGCCCCTGCCAATGCCGATAAAATTTTGCGGCTGTTTATTTTTAATTCATAATCAAATAACCTCAGGCGGTTAAAAACTTCATCATAAATTAATGCAAACTCTACATCATTCATTAAACCATAACTGCCTACCACATCTGCATCGCATTGTGTAAACTCACGGTAGCGGCCTTTTTGCGGATTGTCACCTCTCCATACGGGTTGTATTTGATACCGTTTAAAAGGAAAAGATAATTTGGTGTGGTTCATGGCCACATACCTGGCAAACGGAATGGTAAGATCATACTTTAAAGCCCTTTCTGTAACATCAACACTGTTTTTGCCTTCTAAAACTTTTTCAAAACCTGCTTTTGCCGCTTCAATATTTTTTTCGTTATTAAGGCCGTTATTTAAAATTTTAAAAATTAATTTATC
>NZ_JANPCM010000477.1:0-14275 GCF_031430955.1 Ferruginibacter sp. | reverse complement strand
AACACCCGATTGTGTTTCTATAGCATTTGACATTCCGGAAGAATTAAAAACAACATTTAGTTTTGAACAGGGCCAAAATATTACCCTTAAAAAAAATATTGATGGCGAAGAATTGCGCCGGTCTTACTCCATTTGCAGTTCGCCATTTGAAAATGAATTGAAAGTGGCTGTAAAAAAAGTTACTAATGGAAAATTTTCCTGCTATGCCAATGATAGATTAAAAGAAGGTGATGCGATAGAAGTGTTGCCGCCAACCGGAAAGTTTAATACCCAACTGCAAGCCAGTAATAATAAACAGTATGCAGCTTTTGCAGCGGGCAGCGGTATCACTCCCATATTGTCTATAATTAAAACCACTTTACAAATTGAACCGCAAAGCAGTTTTACCTTAATATTTGGTAACCGCAGCCGCAGCTCTATTATTTTTTTCGAAGAACTGGAAGCTCTAAAAAATATATACCTGCAGCGCTTTAATTTCATCAATATATTAAGCAGAGAAAAAACAGATACTACAATTAATTATGGAAGAATTGATAAACAAAAACTAACTGAGCTTAATAAAATAATTAATTACAACAGCATAGATGATTATTTTATTTGCGGCCCCGAAGAAATGATTTTTTGTGTTAAAGATTTTTTAGAACAATTGGGTATTGATAAAAAGAAAATTCATTTTGAATTATTTACAACACCCGGACAAAATAAAATAAAAGAGCAAACAACTGAGAATAAAAACAGCGGCGCAAAAAGCAAAGTAACTATAATGGCTGATGGCAGAAGTTTTGATTTTTATTTAGCTTTTAACAACGCTACCATTTTAGATGCGGCATTAGAACAGGGTGCCGATTTACCCTTTGCCTGCAAAGGCGGCATGTGCTGCACCTGCAAAGCAAAGCTTGCAGAAGGCGAAGTAAAAATGGATGTAAACTGGGGATTAGAACAGGAGGAAGTTGATCAAGGTTTTATTCTCACCTGCCAATCGCATCCGGTAAGCGAAAAAGTGATAGTAGATTTTGATGTTAAATAAATTATTTTTACTAAACGGCTTTTAATTATTTTAGCATGAAAAAAATAGAAGGAGAAAAATGGAAAGTAATTACTTTTCATAAAACTGCTTTTGGAAAACAATATGCCATATCAAACCACGGCAGATTAGTTTGCTTTGATAAACTACCACATGATGGTACAGCGGTAAAAGGATCTTTACAGGAGGGATATCCGATTTGGCGTTTTAGAAAAAAGAAAAAGAACGGTACATCTGCATATCCCGGAATTTTACTGCATCGCCTGGTAGCCGAAAATTTTTTACCTGCGCCACAAAAAGGTGAAAAGGTAGTTATCCATTTTAATTATAAAAAAACAGATAACCGCTATACCAACCTCGGCTGGGCAACAATACCCGAAGCCTCGGCACATGCACAAGGAAGCCCGCTTGTAAAAAAAGCAAGAAAATTGGCGGCTGAAAATGGAACTGGCGGCAACACCAAACTAACTATTGAAAAAGTAAAAGAAATTAAAGTGTTGTTGGCAAAAAGCGCAACATTAAAAGAGATAGCTGCAAAATACAAAGTAAGTGATATGCAAGTTTATCGCATTAAAATTGGCGAAAACTGGAAGCATGTTAAATAGAATCTCCAGGCAAAAAAAGAAATGAAAAATTTTTCTTCAAAAATTTCAGGTAAATAATTTTAACTAACACTTGTTAGTTTTTTTATTAATTTTACAACTAAACTTACCATTTATGTCAGTACAGGATTTTGAAAAAATATTTCAGGATACAATTGATAAAGAAATAAAAATTGAGCCTAAAGACTGGATGCCCGATGCCTACCGCAAAACCAATGTGCGGCAAATAAGCCAGCATGCACACAGCGAAATTGTGGGGATGTTACCTGAAGGCAACTGGATTAGCAGGGCGCCATCTTTAAAAAGAAAAGCCATCTTAATTGCAAAAGTGCAGGACGAAGCCGGCCATGGTTTATATTTATACAGCGCTGCAGAAACATTGGGTACATCAAGGGATGAAATGATAAATGATTTGAATAGTGGTAAAGCAAAATATTCTTCTATTTTTAATTATCCCACATTAACCTGGGCCGATATGGGTGCTGTTGGCTGGCTGGTAGATGGTGCCGCCATTTTAAACCAGGTAATGCTTACCCGTACCAGTTATGGCCCGTATGCAAGAGCAATGGTGCGTATTTGTAAAGAAGAAAGTTTTCATCAGCGCCAGGGCTTTGAAAGTTTATTGGTGTTAAGTAAAGGAACCGATGAACAAAAAGCCATGTGCCAGGATGCGATTAACCGTTGGTGGTGGCCAAGCCTGATGATGTTTGGTCCTAAAGATGCTGAAAGTACCAACAGCGACCAAAGTATGAAATGGAAAATAAAAAGAAAAACTAATGATGAGTTGCGCCAGCAATTTGTAGATATGGCCGTGGAGCAGGTAAAACTTTTAGGTATGACTTTACCCGATGATAAACTACAATGGAATGAACAAAGAAAGCATTACGATTTTGGAGAAATAAATTGGGAAGAATTTTGGAATGTAGTGAAAGGAAACGGCCCCTGCAATAAACAAAGATTAACTGCCAGAAAAAAAGCACATGATGATGGTGCCTGGGTAAGAGAAGCAGCGATGGCGCATAGCAGAAAAGCCTCCCTAAATGCCTCCCGAGGAGGGACTTTAGAAGCAGCATAATAATTAAAAATCCTTTTTAAGTATGAATATTAAAATAAGTAAATTTTATTACGGAGATATTCCTGATGATAATGCAGGAGGCAATGAATTGCAAAGCGCCAAAGCTCCCACCGCAGGCAATTGGCCTTTATGGGAAGTTTTTGTAAGAAGTAAACAGGGCCTCGATCATAAACATGTGGGCAGCTTACATGCTACCGATGCACAAATGGCCATTGAAAATGCAAGAGATGTTTATACCCGAAGGCAGGAAGGTATCAGCATTTGGGTAGTAGAAAGTAAATATATCACTGCATCAAATCCTGAAGAGTCGGGAGAATTGTACGAGCCTGCAATTGATAAAGTATACCGGCATCCAACTTTTTATAATTTGCCTGATGAAGTAAATCATATGTAACCCCTATCCCCTAAAGGTGGACTGTTATGGAGAATAAATTAATTGAGTACATATTATCGCTTGCGGATACCACTTTAATTCTTGCACAACGCAATGCAGAGTGGTGTGGTCATGGGCCAATATTAGAACAGGATATTGCTATCACTAATATTTCATTGGATCTTATTGGGCAATCGAGAAATTTTTATCAATATGCTGCTGTTTTAATTGGTGGAGATGCAACAGAAGATTCTCTTGCTTATTTAAGAAAAGAGAGAGAATTTAAAAATTTATTATTGGTTGAACAGCCCAATGGCGATTGGGGACAAACTATTTTACGGCAATATTTATTCAGCCAGTTTCAATATTTATTATTTGAAAAATTGCAGCATAGTAAAGATGAACAGCTGGCAGCTATTACTGCAAAAGCATTAAAAGAAATAAAGTATCATGTACGCTGGAGCAGCGAATGGGTAATACGCTTAGGCGACGGTACTGCTGAAAGTAAAACAAGAATGCTGAAAGCCATTGAGGAATTATGGAAATATACAGGAGAAATGTTTGTTCCGGCTGCGTATGAAAAAGAAATTGACGTTACATTATTAAAAGATGATTGGTTGCAAAAAGTTAAAATAATTTTTAATGAAGCCGCATTGCCTGTACCTGAAAATATTTTTATGCAAACGGGTGGTAAGCAAGGAATACATACTGAGCATTTAGGTTATATTTTAACAGAATTGCAATATATGCAAAGGACTTATCCAAATTCTACATGGTAGTTGATAAAGAAATAACAGCACAAAAAATTTGGCAAATACTTGAAACAGTTTGCGATCCGGAAATTCCTGTACTTACCATTTTAGATTTAGGTATTGTAAGAGCTGTGAAAATCAATAACGAAGAAGTTGAAGTTATCATTACCCCAACCTACACCGGCTGCCCTGCAATGGATATGATAACAATGGATATTAAAATGAGGCTGCTTGAAAATGGCTATAAAAAAATAAAAGTCACTTCAGTACTTTCTCCTGCATGGACAACCGACTGGATGAGTGAAGCCGGAAAACAAAAATTAAAAACCTACGGTATAGCACCTCCTTACACAAGGTCAGACGATACGGGAGACCTTGTGATTGAATGCCCTCAATGCAATTCCACCAATACAAAATTAATCAGCCAGTTCGGGAGCACTGCCTGCAAAGCATTATACCAATGCAACGATTGTAAAGAACCTTTCGATTATTTTAAATGCCATTAATTTTTTATAAAATTTTCTTCTGTAAAAATATGTAACTGTTACTTTTTATCATCGAATAAAATAACTAACAGTTTTTTGTTTTACTCACTGACTGATCCAGTGAGCAAAACCAAGAGAAGTAATGAGTAGTAAAGATGCGGTGATAAAAACCGGCACTTATAATATCGGTTTTATTATTTCTTTTAAAACTATGCTGATTGTTTTTTTAACGGTTGTTTTTTCCAATAGGTAAGGCTGCGCCATGCCCACTCAAAAGGCCCAAAGCGGTAATACCGCAGCCATATATTACAGAAGATGATCTGAAATATCCACACTGCAGCCACTGCATAATAAATTTCTATACGCTGCAGTTTACCATACATACCAAAACCCATACTGTTAAAAAAAAGTCCGCAAATAATAGATTGCATTAAATAATTAGTGAAAGCCATTTGCCCTACTGGCCTCATTAATGCAAACAACCATTTAAATAATCCTGATTTATACAGCAACATAATTGCTGCAAATAAACCCAAAGACCGCAACGCCCTGTGCAGCTGGTAATAACTTATTGATGCATGCTTTGAATATTCAAAATTGTTATACTGGTATTTAACATTCTCCAGCATTTGCAGGTAAGATAAAAACAAACCCAGGCCCAGGCCAACAATCAGCATCCACCAATAAATTTTTGAAGCGGCCTGCCCCGTTAATATCCCCATCTTAAAAAAAGCCATACCCAAAAACATAAACAACAGTACATCCCATGCTTCAAAAAAAATGTACCGCATTACCTGGCTCAGATAACGCTCTGTACGAAATTCATAGACCTCTTCGTAACTGCCACTGCTTAATATGCGTACATTTTTTTGCATTCTTTTTATTCTTTTTTCAAGTGATGTTCTTTCTTTAAACTCTGTCATAGCACTTAACTCATCTTGCTGCTTTGGCGAAAGTTTAAGTTTTGTGGTATCCATTGCTGCAACTGTTTCCCCTCTTGCAATCACTTTTTTACTCTTATAAAGATCCCTGTTTTCCCGGGCAAGCATCAGCAGTAAACAAACACCTGCAGCAATCAATAATTTTTTTGGTGAAAGATTTCGAAATGTAAAAAGCAGCATCCCAAAAAGTGCGTAGTCCAGTAAAATATCACCATTCCATAAAAGCAAAAAAACATCTATTAAAGAAAACACAAGTAACCAAAGTTGACGGCGAAAAAAATAATCGGCTACCCTTATACCTTCAATTCTTTTTTCAACATTTTTTACAAACAACAAAATACCTGCGCCAAACAACATAGAAAACATAGCTCTTTGAGTACCATCGGGAATCCAGTTTATAAAATACCAGGTTCGGTAATTGATGCCGGTTTCGTGCAATATAAACGTATCGCCGCTAAGGCCAAAAGATGGAATGTTCATCAGCAAAATACCCAGTATGGCAAACCCTCTGAGACTGTCGAGAATAATAATTCTTGCCTCCTGTTTAACAGGAGCAGCAAGTGAAGCTGTTGTTGGCTGGTGCAGCATATTTCTTTTTTATTTAGCAGTAAAATTTATTACACTGGCATTGGTTCTGTTGCAGTACTGCTTTTTTTAAACGGCTGCAGTTTCCAATACGTTAAACTGCGCCAGCACCACTCCAGCGGACCAAATCTAAAATACCGCAGCCAAATATGGCTCCAGATAATTTGCAGTACCCATGTTGCGGCTACCACATAATAAATTTCGAACCGGTTTAATTTACCGTACATGCCAAAGCCGATGCCGTAAAAAAATAATCCTACTAAAAAAGATTGCATCAGGTAATTGGTAAATGCCATCTGGCCCACGGGCCGCATTAATGCAAACAACCATTTAAACCAACCAGATTTATACAACAGCATTATTAATCCAAAAATTCCAACGGATCTTAAGGTCCGGGATATTTCGTAACACTCAAATAAAACATTTCTTTTAATATTGTAGCCATCAAATTTATAATCAATTAATGGTTGCAGCCGAAAGTATGAAAGCGTTAAACCCAGCCCAAGGCCGCCAATAAATAATGCACAATATATTTTAGCAGATGCATGGCCCATTAAAATACCAGTTTTAAAAAATGCCATTCCTAAAAACATAAATATTAAAATATCCCACAAACCAAAGTAGGTGTAATACAATTCTCCTTCCATACTTCTGCCACTTTGATATTGGTAAAAACCTCCGTAACTGCCCCTTACAGTTTTAAGATTTTTCTCCATTTTTTTTATCTTGCTTTCCTTACTTGTTTTTTCTTTTAAACCTGTCATGGCTCCCAAATCTTCTTTTTGCCCGTCGGTAAGTTTGGTTACAGTGGTATCCAGCTTTGCAATGGCTTCCCCTTTATAAATCATTTTTCTATCACGGTAAGCTTCTACATTATCCCTTGCCGTTTGCAGCAACAAACAAACAACCGCAACAATAATTAATGTTTTGGCAGATAAACGCCTGAATGCAAAAGCAATCATACCAATACAGGCGTAATGAAATAAAATATCCCAAAACCATAAAAGAATAAATGCATTAAACAACCCAAATACCAGTAACCATAACTGGCGGCGAAAAAAATAATCAGCCGGCCATAAACCATCTGTCTTTTTTTCCTGCCGGCTTATAAATAAAATAATACCTGCCCCAAACAACATAGAGAATAATGCCCGCTGGCTGCCTTCCATAAACCAATCAATAAAATACCAGGTTTTAAAATTTGCACCGCTTTCGCCCAATACAGAGGGATCATCCATAACAGGGTCGGGTAATGCAAAGCCGGGAACGTTCATTAATAAAATACCAAGAATAGCAATACCTCTTAACGAATCGAGAATGGTTATACGTTCCTGCTGGGACACAGGTGCTGCATAAACAGTTGTGCTGGCTATATTCATTAGTTTAAGGTGTTAAATGAGAATAAAAAAAGAAGGACGGGTAAAGATATATTTTGGTTTTTAAAAATGCAAGTGCTTTAAAATAAATAATAACTGTACCAGGGGCTGATATGCAAATGCAGTAAAAAATTAAAACCTAGTTAAAAATAAGTTGACCATATTTATTTATAAACAATATTTTTTTACAACTCTTTTAAAAATTTATCCTGGCAGATAAATTAACCACCCTCCCATCAACAGGTGCCCAAATTTGTTTAAAAGATGGATTGGTGATGGAACCAAAAACAATACTTTCTTTACGGGTTTGGCGGTAATCAAAAATGTTTTCGCAGTTTAATACCAGCGAAATATTTTTGATGTCGTAGCGTATCATGCCTGCGGCAATTAAGTAGCCCGGCGTTTTTGTACCATCATCTAAATATTGCCTGCCGGTATAAGAGGCTTCAATACAGGCCCTGAATTTTTCGCTGAATTCGTTAGATATAACAGCAGCAAATTTACTCTTTGCACTAAGTGGTACAAAGGGCTGCAATGGATTGTATAATTGTTTTGCAATGGTATAGGTGTACCCTAAATACATTTCAAGCCCCTGGCGTGTTACCGCAACATATGTTTCAAAACCTTTAGTATTTAATGGTTTTGCTGCATTAACATAATTAAAATTAATTCCTCCATTTACATCTTCAATTACAGGCCTGTTAATTTGTGTTACATAAAACATCTGGTTAACTGTAACATGCCATTCATCTATTTTTTGTTTGTAATTAATATCCCAGTTAGCGCCATAAGATTTTTCGGTAAGTATGCCTGCACTTAAGTTATGATTACGTAATGCTCTTTCATCAACATCATTGGTAAATACTGATGGTACTTTGTAACCCATACCACCACCCAGCCTGGAAGTAAAACGGTTATTAAATTTATACAGCAATGATAATCTGGGCAAAACAACCGGATCGTAACCGTTGTTATAATCAAAACGTACACCGGTTTGTGCTGTAAGTTTTGGTGTTAATTTCCAGTCATCCTGCATAAAGGCACCAAAAATAATATTGCTGTAAGAATTGATACCGGAAGTGTCCGGTAATTTTTTGTCAAAGCTTTCTCCCGAAATATTTATCCCCGAAACAAGTGTATGTTTATGCCATTTTTTTAAATAAGATAATTCAGTAAAAAAAGATTGCTGGTATGCTTTCATGCCAAATACGTTGCTTATAATATCCCGGTTAAAAAAACTCAGTAAGCCTTTAAAATTTAACTCGTCGGTTTTATTTAATTTATTTTGCCAGGTACCGGCAATTGAATTTCGCAACGATTTATTTTGAATAAAAAATTGGCGTGTATTATCTTTTGTTTGATGCAGCACCTGCATATCTCCGCCATTGCGGTCTTCGTAACTACCATCGTACTCCAGCGTTACAATATTTTTTTCGTTAGGGTATAAAAATATTTTTGGGTGAAAGAAAAAACTTTTTAAATCAGGCACATCACTAAAACCATCTTTATTTACATCCACGGCTTTTTGCAATGTGGTACCTGCAAAAAATGTGTACCCTATTTTATTTTTTCTATAGCTGTGAAAGGTATTGATGTTTGTTTCATTAAGTGTGCTGCGGTTAATTAAAAAACTATGCTGCGGCTGATTTAGTTTGGGTGTTTTAGAGATCAGGTTGATCATACCTGCAATGGCACCGCCACCATATAATGTAGAACTTGCTCCTTTAATTATTTCTACCTGTTTTAAATCCAATGGTGGAATTTGAAGAACACTAAAACTGCCACTGTAGCCGCCAAACAAAGGCAACCCATCTCTTAATATTTGTGTGTATTTGCCGGGTAAGCCCTGCACCCGTAAATCTATACTGCCTGTTGTGCCGGAGGTGCGCTGATTTTGTATGCCTGCAATATCTCCCAGTAAACTGGCAATATTTCCGGGAATCGTTCCGGCTTCTTCATCCACTTCTTCGCTGCCCAGCACTTCTACTTTTGTTGGCAGATCTTCTATACGGCTGTTGGTACGTGAGGATGTAATGATCACTTCCTCTTCTGTTTTTTCATCTTTTTGCAAATAAATTATTTGCACCGTATCGCCCTGAGGAATTTTAAAACGCACCGTTGCATTTTCATATCCTACAAAAGAAAAAGTAATTTTTATTTCGCCTGCGGCTAGATTATTAAATGCAACTCTTCCGTTATTATCAGATGCTGTCGCCTGGGTACTGCTTTCTATTTTTGCAGAAACACTTTGTAAAACCTCTTTTGTTGCCACATCTTTTACAAAACAACTAAAATTATTTTGGGCAAACACGTTGCAGGTTAATAATAAGCAGCCTGCAATCATTAAACTAATGATTTTCATTGTTTACATTTAAATACAGGTGGCGTTAAAAACAGCACCTGCAAAGGATTAAAATTTTTACTTTATAATACTGCCGTCAGCATTTAAAATTACTTCCATTTTTTTATTGCTTTTTTTTAATTCGGCTTCGTATAAAATTTCACCGTTGGCTTTTTCAATTTTACCTGCACCCACAATAGTATGTGCAGGATATTTTGTTTTTACCGTAGCAGCAACTGCAGCAGGTAATGTACTAACAGCAATGGTGGCTTCTGTTTCTGTCCAGCTGCCGTCTGCTAAAAAATTAGCCGACATTTTATTGCCGTTAATTTTAAAATCTGCTTCGTATTCCTCTGCATTTTCTTTACCCCATTTTATTTCCCTTGCTGCAGGAAATTTTTTTGCAAATGCATCAGTTACTGCTTTAGGAACTTTTACGGTAAAGCCCGATAAGGTGATTACCAACAGGCTTATAACTAATAAAAAATATATTTTCATTGTAATTAATTTTTAGCTGAAATAAAATAAGTTATTAAAGATAAACTTAAAAAATGGAGGCTGCTTATTTGTAACAGGGTTTAATAAAAAAAGCAGATGGGTTTAAATTTTTTATTGCACTTCCCTGTTCATCAGGTATACCAGGTGCGGAAAACTGCTGATATTATTTTTATTCAGCATCCGCCGGCGGTGTGTTTTTACTGTTTCTATGCTGATGAATAATTTTCGGGCAACCTGCTTGGAAGACATGCCCTGTGCTACCAGCAAAGCAATTTCTTTTTCTCTTTCGGTTAGATCGAGCTGGAATTGAAGTACTGTTTTTTCTTTGTGGTAAATTTTATGAAAAGCCATTTGCAGGGCTACTAATAATTGCACATCGCTGTAAGGCTTTACCACATACATTACAGGATCTTTGGTAAAAGCATCCTGCAGGGTTTTAGCATCGGCATAAGCAGTAAGAAAAATTATTTCACAATCATATAATTCTTTCAGTTGTCCGGCCAGCTCCACACCCTGTGTAGTTCCTTTAATATTAATGTCGCATATAATTACCGAAGGTGGTTCTTCGGCATGATTACATAATCTAAAAGCCGTAGCTGCGTCTTTGGCCATACCAATTACAGTATATTCTTCTTCCAGCAGCAGCTCTTCAATGCTGGCAGCAGTTATCAGCTCATCTTCTATGATAAGTACGGTTGGTTTTTCTCTCATGCTTTTTTTATCACGCTCTAATCTGAATATTATAAATGGTACCGTTATGCTGCACTTGTTGCATGGTACCGTTAAGTTGTGCTACCAAAGTATTTACCAGCTTCATCCCAAACGATTTTGATATATCTGCGCTTTTTGTTATGCCCTTACCATTATCTGTAATGCTCAACTGCATTTCGCCACCGTGTTTACCCGAAAGGGTTACATTTATTTTTGGTTGCAGGGTAGTGCTAAAGGCATGTTTAAAAGCATTAGTTACCAGTTCATTTACTATTAGCCCGATGGGTATGGCCATATCAATATCCATTGCTGATTTTTGTAAATCAACATGAGTTACTATGTGCTGGCTGCTGTATCCAAAACTATTTGCCAGCGAATGGGTAAGATTTTCCAGGTAATCTTTTATATCTACCCCGGTTAAATCTTTATTCATGTATAATTTTTGGTGTATCATCGCCATGGCGTCTACTCTTGTTCTTCCTTCGTCCATTGCTTCTCTTGCTTTATCATCATCCATCCTGCTGCTTTGCAGCGATAATAATCCCGATACTACCTGTAAATTATTTTTTACCCGGTGATGCAGTTCCCGTATCAACGTTTCAATCTGGTCATTTTTTACCGCCAGTGCCATTGCCATTTTTCTTTTTTGTGTAAAACTGAAAAACACCCATCCCAGCAACAATACCAGTGATACAAAGCCAGCCCCCAACAACACGATTGTTTTGTTACTGTTGGATAACTCCAGCGATTTCAATTGCTTTTCTTTATCGGCTAACGTAAGTTGAATTTCTTTTTTTTCAATCTCGTAATCAGCCTGTGCTTTTACCATATTAATTGCCTCTGTTTCTGTAAGCAGTGTATCTTTTATACTGATGTATTTGCCCTGGTACTCGGAGGCTTTTTCAAAATTACCCACCTGTTTATAATGTGCAGCCAGCGATTTATAAATATCCTGCTGCAACTTAGAGCCATCATTACGCACCAGTGCCATTGATTGCAATAAATAATCTTCCGACTCTTTTATACGGTTCATTTTACCCAATACCACGCCAATACTGTTCCTGGTTGATGCCTCATCATACACCAGGTTAGAACCTTTGCGAATGGCCAGGGCCTGCTGCAGGTAGCCGAGGGCTTTAGTATATTGTTGTACATCTGTGTAATATTGGCCCATATTATTATACACCAGTGCCAGCCCTGGTTTTTCGCCGGTTTCTTTAAACAACAGTAAAGATTTGTTGTAATAATATTCAACCGAGTCGTACTGCTGTAATTTAGAAAAACCACTGGCCAGATTACTGTAAGCCAGGGCCATGGAAGTTTTATTATTGATGCCTGGTCTTTCGTTTATAGTTTTGGTTAGTTTAAAATAGTGCAATGCTTCGGAATACTTGCCGGTGCTGTTGTACACAGCTGCCAGGTTATTATAGCTCTGTGCAAGGCCCCTTTCGTCTTTTAATTTTTCTTTAATACGGATGCTTTCCAGGTGCAGGTTTATGGCTTCGTCGTATTGAGCACATTCGTTTAAGGTGTTAGCCTTATTCATATAGATATTGGCCAGAGATACAGTGTTGTTATATTTTTTTGCTATTTCAAGTGCCTCATCAAAGTTTTTAAGCGACATTTTAAAGTCGGATAATTTTCGGTAAAGTATTCCCAGCCTGTTAAGAATTTCTGCCGTTTCCCGTTCCATTCCAATTGTATTCATCAATTGGCGGCTTTGTAAAAGAGCAGTTTTGGCTTTTTGCATATCTCCTGCCTGTTGCTGGTTACGCCCCATGTTGCTTAAGGCAAGCGCTATCCCTTTTTTATAATCAATTTTTTTTGCCAGCCAATAGGTAACCGAATCAATATCCAGGGCCAGCTTATATTTATTTTGCCGGCTGTACAATCCCGATAGCTGCAGGTAAGCATCTGCCTGCCCCTCTTCGTTATTGGTTTGCTGGTAATACGCCAGTGCCTGCTGTACATCAGCCAGCGCTTTTTCAATGCTGGCATTTGGCCATGCTTTGCTTCTGAAAATCAGCAGCCCGGCTTTTTGGTCGGTATTGCCGGTTTTTTCAATACTTGCTGTAAGGCTGTCTGTTCGTGGCAGTTGAGCGGTAGCGGCAAAGGGTAACAAAAGGCAGAGTGCGGTAAATACACCGGTTAGTTTTCGCATTGGCTTAAGGAAAAGTTTAATTGCAATTAAAGTTAAGGTATTACAACTGATAAACAATTGGGTGATAACACCCTGTTATAATAAAATTAAAAAAACAATTTTTGATATAAATAAATCATTGAAATAAATTTTATAAAAAATATGCATTGTCACCCTAAATGAGTATTGCGGCACGCTATAACAAAAGTTATTTTGCAGTGTTTAAAGCTATCTCCCAAAACTTGTATTTACTATTCATTTTCTGTAAAAGCCGACAACCACATCTTCACACTTAAATTTTTTTTATGAAAAAATTTTGCATGCCATTTGTATTAATTTTTATAACGGCAACCACCATTGCGCAAAACCCTTTATTATTAAAAGATGTTTTTCCGGGTGCTACGGGCAGCGGTATTCAGCAAATTGTAAAAACCAGTAACTATACTTTTTTTAATGCAGAAGATAATGACCCGGATGCTGACAGGGGATTGTACAGAACCGATGGCACTCCTGCTGGTACTATCAAATTAAATCTTACTTATCCAACTTATATAAGTACCAAAGCTGAAAAATTAACGGCACTGGGAAATAAGGTTGTATTTGCAGGAGATAATTTTCCTAATTATGGAGAAATATGGTGCAGTGATGGCACGCAGACTGGTACGATAGCCTTAGAAAGATTTCAACCCACAAGGCCTAATACAACACCAGTTGTTGAGTTATCAGCAATGGGTGCATATGTTTATTACAGTGTAATTGATAATAGCAATAATGCGTTATTGAAAAAAACGGATGGTACACCTGGAGGTACTTCGCTGGTATATAATTTTAGTGCATACGCTGCTGTACCGCAAGTGGTATTTCTTACGCCGGTAAACGGCATTCTATATTTTATAGTGTATGATGCAGGCGGAACTGGTGTAGATCAGCTTTGGCGCAGCGATGGTACAACTGCCGGAACTTTTATGGTATTTGATTTTGGCCTTAATCAATATGTAGCCAGCTACCTGATGGTTGCCGGTAATAATATGTATGTGATGATAGTAACACCTGGCACCGGCAATGTACTATGGAAAAGTGATGGCACGGCTGCAGGTACGGTTCCGGTAAAAACAATCGGTACTTCAGGTAACAATAACTATCCCCCCTTTGCCGCAATGGGTTCAACCTTATTTTTTGCGGGCCTTGATGGTAACGGAAAAGAACTGTGGAAAACAGATGGCACAAGCGGTGGCACCTTGCTGGTTGCAGATATTAATGCTGGTGCAGCTAACTCAAGCCCTGCAGGATTAACTGTTTTAAATAATAATTTATATTTCGCAGCAGCCGGGTCCAATGGTAATGAACTCTGGAAGTTTGATGGCAGCAATGC
>NZ_JANPCM010000476.1:0-2506 GCF_031430955.1 Ferruginibacter sp. | reverse complement strand
GAGTATATTATTGCGGAGATGAAGAAAAATAACCTGTAAATGGGGGCTTTATTTTGTAAGAGTAAGAAGGGAATGTTCAATATTCAATGAATACATGGCAAGATGGTAACGATGAATAAAAAAATATTTTAAAATAAAAACGTTCTAACGAAATGGACAGAAGAAAATCATTAAAACTTTTAGCTACCGGTGCTATTGCGGTGCCAACGGTAATTGCTGGTTGTAATATTGATGATAAAAAAACATCTGCTGCAACTGTAGTAGCTGAACCGCAATTTAATTTAGACCGTAACCCGGATGAATTGAAAAGGGAAAAAGAAATTTTATCTAAGGAGAAATTTTTTACGCCAGAAGAAATGGCCACCATTACAATTTTAGGAGATATAATTATTCCTAAAGATACCGTAAGCGGCAGCGCCAGCGATGCTAAAGTACCCGACTTTATTGAGTTTATTGTAAAAGATATGCCCAACCACCAGATACCTATGAAAGGCGGATTGCGCTGGTTAGATATGCAATGCCTTACCCGTTACAACAAAGCTTTTAAAGATTGCAGCCAGCAACAGCAAATTGAAATGGTGGACATGATCGCCTACCCGAAAAAAGCAAAACCAGAAATGAGCCAGGGTGTAGAATTTTTTAAGCTGATGAGAAATTTAACCGCCACCGGTTTTTACACTTCGGAAATTGGCGTGAAAGATATTGGTTATGCCGGCAACATCCCCACCCAATGGAATGGTGTACCGGATGATGTTTTAAAACAATACAATTTATCTTATACCGAAAAAGAATTAAAGGAGTGTGTAAGTTTTGATAAGAAGTAACAAGACTGTAAAACTCATTTAAAAATTCTATTTCTTTTTCTTCGTCTTACTCCAGTGCGTTATTTTATTCGTCAACTTGTCTTTGGTATAAAAGGGAAAGTTCACCTGCAGCGAAAGTGAGTTCTGGCTGATGCCTGGAATTGGAAATTTATTTTTCGAAATACTGTATCCATATACCAGGTACAAATAACTGATGCCTATTCCGGCCCTTGGTGTAAATAACCAGTCCTCTGCCCCTTTCGATTTCAGGTATTGCACTTCGGCACCCATAAAAAATGCATTACCAAAAAGATCTCCTCCTAATTTTATGCCACTAACTTTTTCGTACGTTTTTTTGAAAGCAGGAAAAATATTTATCCCGGCATAAATATCTGACCCATACACACCATGGCCACTGCCGTTAAAAGTAGTTCGTGCTATACCTGCACCAAAAAAGAAACGCTTTTGTACTCCGGCATTAACAGCAATACACCAGGACTGATCATTGATATCCGGCTTTAGGTAATTGTGAATAGTTGAGTCGGTAGTTTGTGCATTTGTAATATTGAAAAATGCAAATCCAAGAATAGCTGCAAGCAGTTTTTTCATACAGAAGCCTTGTTTTCAGGTTAAAAAAAGTGGTGATAAAACTTTTACAACCCATGCAACGTTAATAAAAATTTTAAGTTACAACTGCTTTTATTAATGAAATGTTATTGTACCGGGCTCATCTTGGTTGTCAGCAACAGGTGATATGCTGTTGCTAGATTTATTGTTTCATCACTTCCACCGTCCACTCACTGCCACTGTAAATTTTATGTACTGCAGAAAAACTGCCCATGTTTAAGGCAAACGAAACCTGCAGTAAACTATTAAGATAAAGCAGTGGTTTATTTTTAGCCACGGCACCGAATGTTTGGGCGTAAGGCATATTACCTTCGTATTTTTTTATGTTTTTTTTATAGATAACCACATGCAAATTATCTCCCGGTTTTGCATTAAGCTGTTTAAAAATATTGGCATCAATATTCGTCCAGATATTGCCGTACTGTACATCTAAAATTGCGATGGTACCTTTTATTTTTTTGTTTTCGAGAATTGCTTTTTGATAAGGGATACTTACCACTTCGTTGGGCAACTCCTTTCCTACTTCTTCATAAGTTATTTTTCCTGCTGCTAATCTTGAAGCGGTATAAGCATACACATCCCTGCCATGAAAAGTATAAGATTTTTCGGAGCCTTTTCTTCTGTTCACTGCTTCATTAATTTCTCTTATGGAAGCAATACCTTCCGATGCTGCTATTAAAGTAAGCGTTCCATTATCAGGTGTTACAATAAAATGCCCGGCTTTTGTTTTTAGCACTACAGATTTTCTATTGGTACCCACTCCGGGATCAACCACAGAAACAAACACAGTACCCACAGGCCAGTAACTAACGGTTTGTTCTAAACGATAAGCTGCTTCCCAAATATTGTATGCCGGAATTTCGTGTGTAAGATCAAATAGTTTTAAACTGCTGTCCACTCCCATGGCAACACCTTTCATGGCAGATACGGCGCCATCTTTTACTCCAAAATCTGATTGAAAGACAACGATTTTGTTTTGGGCAGCTGAAATGTTTGTAAATAATGATACTACAAAGAGCAGCGAAAAATACAGAAAATATTTTTTCATCATCTTTATTAATTTAAAAAGAGTTGAC
>NZ_JANPCM010000475.1:0-5288 GCF_031430955.1 Ferruginibacter sp. | reverse complement strand
AATCCTGCCTCAAGTATTCTCTCTGTTTTTGTTAAGAAACCTGGCAGATACTCTGTAAAAATTACGACTATTACCGGTCAGGCATTGCAAACAATTTTGATAAATGGTCAACAGAAACTTGATATTGATATTAACAAGTATGCAAAAGGAGTTTGTATAGTTTCTGTAAATGAAAATGGAGTAATTATTGCGAGGAGAAAGATTTTAATTCAATAAATGGGTTGTTTTATACTTTTATATAGCTGCGGTTTTTGCTGCAGCTTTTTCTATTATGTATTGTTATTCAGTATTAAAAAATTAAAACCGTAAATTTGAACTAACAGTATTTACGATTTGAACATGCTTTTTCACCGCAACTTTACTTATTATATTGATAAAAGAAAATGGAAATACATTTTTCTGCTCTCTTCATTAGCACTTTGCCTTTTTTAATAATGATTGATTCGAAAAAAATTATTCATTATTAATTAAAAATTATCCATTAAAAATATGTCTCACTATCATACTTTAGGAAAAATTCCTCACAAGCGCCATACACAATTTCGTAAACCCGATGGTGGTTTGTACAGCGAACAATTATTTAGCACGGAGGGTTTCAGTAACGATTATTCTTTGCTGTACCACTGTCATCCTCCAACACAAATAATAAAAACGGAGCCGCAGGTAGATGTCAGTCCGCAAATAGCCGAAGAAAAAATGCTGCAGCACCGCTGCTTCGAAGGCTTTACTATAAAGCCGGCTAAAGATTTTTTACAAAGCCGCATACCGGTTTTGGTTAACAGCGATTGCCATATTGTGCTGGCATCGCCACAGCAAAGTATGCAGGATTATTTTTATAAAAATACTGATGCTGATGAAATGATCTTTGTACATGAAGGCAGCGGTACGGTACATACACAATATGGTGAATTAACTTTTGGGTACGGCGATTATATTATTTTACCAAGAGGAACAATTTACCAGATTGAATTTGCTGATGAAAATAACCGGTTGTTTATTGTAGAATCATTTTCTCCATTGCGTTTTCCTAAAAGGTACATGAGTAAATACGGGCAACTGCTGGAGCATTCACCTTATTGCGAAAGGGATATCCGTACACCGAAAAATTTAAAAACCATTGATGAGACCGGCGACTTTTTAATTAAAGCAAAAAAGAAAGGGATACTGTATGGTTTGCATTACGGCACACATCCTTTTGATGTGGCAGGGTGGGATGGATGCTGTTATCCTTATATTTTTTCTATTCATGATTTTGAACCAATAACCGGAAGGGTACATCAACCACCTCCGGTACACCAAACTTTTGAAACCAATACTTTTGTAGTTTGTTCTTTTGTGCCCAGGCTGTACGATTATCATCCGGATGCAATACCTGCACCATACAACCACAGTAATATTGACAGTGATGAAGTAATTTATTATGTGGATGGCGATTTTATGAGCCGTAAAAATGTAACCCGTGGCATGATAACGTTGCATCCTGCAGGTATTCCGCACGGGCCACACCCCGGTGCAGTGGCAAAAAGTATTGGCGCCAAAGAAACGAAAGAGCTCGCCGTAATGGTAGATACTTTTCATCCCTTAATGCTAACAAAGCAGGCTTTAGATATAGAAAATGCAAATTACATTATGAGCTGGGCCGAGTAGCTGGAAGCTCCTGCTTCCAGTATTTAATATCTTTTTTCAAAAAAAAATACTAAATTTAATTTTAATAAAAACAAAAATTTTATGATAAAATTTAATGAAATTAAAGTTGGTGATTATTTATTTGCCAATAACGATGGGGATAAAAAACAGGGTGAAGTAACTGATTTAAACAACAACGAAAAACAAGTTTGCGTTAACACAGGCACACAGGATTTTTGGTATGAAACGGAGCAGTTAAGTCCTATTCCTTTATCTGATGAGCAGTTAACAAAACTTAAATTTCAAAAACAGGATAATGAAGACGGCACGGTAAAATATATGAAAGGTGCTTTTAGAATGATGTTACCGGAAAAAAATAATTTTTCAAAATTCGAAATTTGGTACAGGGATGAAAGAAGGCATATTGTTCAGCCCATTTCTTTACATCAATTACAAAATCATTTTTATGATATGACCAAAGTGCATTTAAACGATGAAACTTTTGGGTAAGAATTATATAAATTAATTGCTTAGGAGAGCTGCCAGTTAATGACAGCTTTTTTTATTATTTGAATTTAAAACAATAGTAAAAACACTACACTACAAATAGTAATTATTCGAAAAAAAATACCCTCCCGTTCTTCAATTTTTTACTTGTTATTGCAGAAGTGCAGCTGCAAAATTCTTCAAATAGGTTTAAATAGAGTATTGTTTTAATTTGAGCAATAAGTTATTTGGCGTGGCGTTAAAATTTAGAACTTTAATCCATACCGAATGAAAAAACTTTACTTAACGGGTATTATTACGCTTGCTTTAATAGTTTCTTCACTTCTTCCAAAAGTTGGTTTTTCTCAGGCTTGTAATACTTTAACCGTAACATACAGCACAACTGAATCCCGTTGTGCTGCTTCAGGCTCAATACAAATTAGTGTTGCAGGAGGATCTGGCAATTATGAATATAAAGTATCCGGACCTGTTAACACAATTTATACTCCCGGTAATATTATTACGGGATTACCTGCAGGTAATTATTTAGTAAGCATACAGGATATAGGGTTAAGATGTTTTTATGAGAGGGATACTGTTACGGTAGATGGTGGTTATTTAAATCCCAATTTTACATTAACTTCTGCGCCTGCTACATGTATTGGTATAGGCAATGGATCAATAACAGCTGGTTCAGTAAAATTTGGCAGGCCGCCATTTGTATTTGAAATTGTTACACCCTCAGCTGCAGGTATTGGTACGGTAAGTGCAACAGGAATATTTACAGGATTAATCAGCGGAAATTATTTTATACAGTTAACTGATTCCTGCGGTACAACTATTGTTAAAGATATAATAATTCAAAACCTCAATGGAAATTGCTGCGATTCACTAATAGCCGATTATATAACTGCAGAATCCCGTTGCGAAGCAACCGGTACAGTGCAAATAGATGCAAAAGGAGGATCAGGTAATTATCAATATAAGGCAACCGGACCCGTGAGTACACCATTTACTTCGAGTAATTTAATAAGTGGGTTATCTCCGGGCAGATACCTGATTACAATAAAAGATATTGTGACCAATTGTGAATATGCAAAAGACAGTATTACCATTGATGGTGATTATACAGTTCCCAGCTTTACAATGATTGCCACAGATGTAACTTGTATTAATGGAAAAGATGGAACCATAACAGTTACTAATCAGCTATATGGAAGAGCACCATTCTCATACAAAATTATTGCGCCTTCGGCTTCGGGTGTTGGTACTGTAAGTATTCCGGGAGTTTTTACCGGATTGCTCAGTGGTAATTATTTTGTTCAGTTAAGTGATTCCTGCGGTGCTATACAAACAAGAAATATCTCTATACAAAATTATGACTGGATAATAAATAATTATGCAGTTACAAAAATTACCTGCGATAGTATTTCGGTAATTATTAATTTAAAAGATATCAGGGGTAACGTAACACCAAATCCTGTCTTTAACGGATTTTTATATGGAGCATCTGTAACCACGGGAGATACAACATGGTTTACCACTAACAGTTTTAAATATTATACCGGCAATAAAAATACGGTAAAATTATTTGTAAAGGATTTATGCGGTAATATTAAATCAGTATCCTGGACAGGTCTGTATCCAATACCATCTGTATCACCTGTTATTGCAATGTCTAATATGGCATGTTCTACTTTTACCGCTTCGGTTACCGGGCAGGTAAATTTAACCGCACCATTATATTGTATTTACGACAGCAGTGCTTTATTAATTGCCTGTAATGCAACCGGTGTTTTCAATTTACTTCCTTATGGAACTTACAGTATTACAATAAAAAACACTTGTTACGATACTACAATTACCAGGACATTTACTGGTATAAAACCAATACCTTCTGTAAATTTAAATCTACAAACCTCGTGTAATGATTTTACGGTAACAGTAACCGGGCAGCAAAATCTTTACAATCCTAATTATTGTATTTACGATTCTGCGGATGTTTTAATTGCCTGCGATTCAACAGGGGTTTTTCAAAATCTTCCTTTTGGAAATTATTGTATCAAAATTATTAATGATCCTGCATGTTACGATACGACTATTATAAGATGTTTTACAGCACAGAGGCTTATACCATCAGTTGATGCAACTGTTGCAATAACTAATTTAGCCTGTTCAACTTTTACTGCTTCGGTAACCGGGCAAACAAATTTATTTAATCCTACCTATTGTTTGTATGCAGTGCCCCGTGTTTTAATAACCTGTAACAATACCGGTGTGTTTGATAATTTGCCTTATGGAAGTTATTGTATTGATATTATAAGCGACTCTACCTGTTACGATACTACGATAACACGTTGTTTTACTGTAAACAGACCTAAGCCTTCAGTTGCACCCAACGTACTGATAACTAATTTAACCTGTACAACATTTACTGCAACTATAGAAGGACAAATAAATACATCTAACCCACAATACTGTTTATATACACCTGCGTATGTGCTTATCATTTGTAACAGCACCGGCGTATTTAATAATTTACCTTACGGCAGTTATTGTATTGATGTTATAAACGATTCTGCCTGTTATGATACTACAATAACACGTTGCTTTACGGTTGGCCCACCCATCCCTTCAGTTGATGCTGCTGTAACAATAAGTAATAAAGGCTGTACAAGTTTTACCGCAACTATTACTGGTAAAGTAAATTTAAGTAATCCTCAATACTGTTTATATACGCCGGCCTATGTGCTTATTCTTTGTAACAGTACCGGTGTGTTTAACAATATACCTTATGGCAGTTATTGTATTGATGTTGTAAACGATTCCGCATGTTATGATACAACAATTGTGCGGTGCTTTAGTGTAACAAGGCCCATACCTTCAGTTGACGCATCAATTAAGATAACTAACAAAGCCTGTTTAACTTTTACTGCATCGGTAACAGGGCAGGTAAACATCAGTAATGCACAATATTGTATTTACAATAACTTAAATATACTGTTGAGTTGTAATGCTACAGGTGTGTTTACAAATCTTTCCTATGGCAGTTATTGTATAAAAGTAATAAACGATTCTACCTGCTACGATACATTAATAAACCGTTGCTTTGTGGAGAATGTAGCAGTTGCTAATATATCTGCATCAGCAAAAAAATCGTGTTCAATAATAGGGAC
>NZ_JANPCM010000474.1:0-16129 GCF_031430955.1 Ferruginibacter sp. | reverse complement strand
ATATTCACTGCAGTTTCTTGTACCAACAATCGAAATTATTTTATCAGTATTTAAATCGGCATTACCACGGTAATATAAAATCACCGGGCTGTCGTAACAATTTAATAAGCGCTGCGGATAATTTTTATCTGTAAGAAAAAGCGAGGCAATTTTATATTTTTCAATAAATTTTATTTCTGCTTCGCTGCCGGTAAAATCTGAAAATGCTTTAATGCTGTTTGCCCGTACGGTGCCAATACCTTCAATGGCTTCCAGTTCTTTTTTCTTTGCCTTAAAAATCGATTGGGCATCGCCGTAAATATTTACCAATGCTTTGGCATGTACATCGCCAATGTTGGGTATAAGGGTTAATGCAATTTGATAAAGCAGGTCGTTGTTCATTATAAAAAAATAATAGCCTGTAAATATATTATAAGTAATTACCCTAAAAAAATTTGTATTGCCGTGCAGCCTATTCTAAATAATTATTTTCAATGCCCGATCTTATAAGCTGTGCGGTGTTATTTACTTTAAGTTTAGTATAAAGATTTTTTCGGTGTGTATCCACGGTATCAATGCTTATAAAAAGTTGTTTACTAATTTCTATATTAGTCAATCCTCCGGCAATTAATTTTAAGATTTCTTTTTCTCTTTTGCTTAAAACTGTCAGCCCGGTTCTTTTTTCTTTTGTTGCGGTATAAATTTTGCCTGCCTCAAAACTAAAAAAGGTTTTACCTTTTTGTACCGTTGCAATGGCTTCTAAAATTTCTTCTTTGTCAGCATTTTTTAAAAGGTAACCGCTGGCACCGTTTTCTATAATTTGTGTAATGTAACTGCCCTGGTTTAAAGTGCTTAATGCAATTACATTAATGCCGGGATAATTGGTTTTAATAATTTTACATAAATCCATACCATTCATATCAGGCAGGTTTATGTCCATTAATATAACATCAGCAATATTACACTTGAAAAAATTAATACAGGCCAATGCGGTGGTGGCATAGCCCGCCATTGTAATATTTTTTTCTTTTTGCAGAAAAGAAGTAATGCCTTCAATAATTAATTCGTGATCGTCAACAATATATACGCTTGTCATTTTATGCCGTTAATTCTATATTTACCGATGTGCCTTCTCCCGGTTGCGAAGTAATATCCATTTTACCTTTAAAGTAATTTACACGTTGCTGTATATTTTTCATACCAATGCCCTCCGCATGTTGTAATTGTTGGGTATTAAAACCTTTGCCATCATCTTCTACAGTAAGTAAAATTTTATCGGTTGTTTTAGTAAGCTGTACTAAAATTTGATTACAGGCCGAATGTTTCACAGCATTGTTAATCAGCTCCTGAATAATGCGGTAAATATACAGGTCGGCAGTATTACTCAACTGCCTTTCTGTACCCATTTGTTCAAAAATTATTTTTGTTTTAGATGATACCTGCATCGAATTACAAAAATCAAGCACTGCATTTTTAAGCCCAAATCTTACCAATGCCTCTGGCATAAGATTGTGCGCCACTTTACGCAACTCTCTAATAGTATTATCTAACTGCATGATGGAGTTTTCGAAAGATTGTACGCTTTCGGCATCCATTACCATATTTTCTTTCATATTTACAAAGGATAGTTTTACGCCGCTTAACATGCCGCCCAGCCCATCGTGCAAATCTTTTGCAATGCGGCTGCGTTCGTCCTCCTGGCCTTTAAGCATGGCGTCGATGGTGTGTAATTGTTTGTCTTTTTCCAGCTCAGTAATTTTAGCTACCTGTAATTTTTGCCGCCCTATAAAATTCAGGTATACTAAAAAACCAATAAAGCCAATTGCCAGCGCTGTTCCAAATAAAATTTTATTAAGTGTAGATTTTTGTTTGTTAGCTGTAGTAAGGTTAGCTATTTCATACTCTTTTATTTGAGTTTCGTACATGTTTTTTAATTCAGTTGCTTCTACAATTCCCCCTCTGTTAAGTACGGAATCTTTAGTTGTTGAAAATTTTGTATAAAAATAAATGGCATCTTTATAATTGCCTAATTTTTGATAACACTGATATATGGCAAAATAATTTTCATAAATATATTCCTGATATTTTTGTTTAAGTGCAAAATCTAATGATTCTTTATAAGCAGTTATGGCAGCATCAAATTCTTTTTTAAAAAAAAGAATTTTTCCTTTATTGTAGGCATGTTCACAGTAAACGTCAAGTTCTTTAATATTAGGTAAAAGCGAATTAGTGTAATCGTAAAAATACATTGCCGAATCTATGTTGCTTAAAGCAATATACTCCAAACACAAATTGATAGTAGATTTTGTATAGATAACATATTCAGTAGCCGGTTTTTTTAAAATTTCTAAGGATTGTTTATTACAATTTATTGCCTTAGCCAATATTGAATTATAGTAGGCTACATTATTTATCAATGTGGTATCTACGGTTTGCGATATTTGATAATAGGCATATCCCATATTGCTAATATTTGTACTTTCATACTTTTTACTTTCTATATAATCGTTTGTGTAATACTTAGAAGCTTTTTCATAAAATTCTACGGCTGTTTTATAATCTTTATTATTATGATAAATTGTAGCCATACCACTGTACCCTGTTGCAATAAAAACATTCATCTTTAGCTGTTCGCCAATTTGCTTTGTTTTTAGATAATAACGTATTGATTCAGAAGAATTGCCTAGCCAGGAAGTAACATGTGCTAAATACGTATAAATAATGCCGCTTATAGAATCGATTTTTTTTTCGCCATGCTTTTTTTCTACTATTTTAAAAACATATAATGCAAAGGAATAGTCCACTTGCCTGCCCCTTTGCCCAATTTCAATTATTTTATAAATGCTTGCTGTATCGTTAGGCATAAGCAAAATTGCCTTCTTTAACGAGTCGGTATTTAATTGCGAAAAGCAAATATGGGTTACTAAAAGTAATAGTGTGGGTATAAATAAATATTTCATTTTTTTTTATAATGGTGTAACGCACTGGGTAATGTAAAATACATCCTCTTTACTTACCAATTCAAAAATGTTCTAAAAATCACCCCTTTACGTGAGGTTGTTAAATGGCTATACTTTCCATATTTGTGTATCAAAATTTAAACTTCCTAAATTTTATTTTATGATGGCAGATTTAACTATTGTACAAAAAGATGAAGTAGCAGCTAACCCAAACGAAGCAGTTACCATAACTGTAAAAACAATACGGTTACAAATCTTAGGTAAAAAAATTAAGCAATTTTCAAAATGGATAAACCCCAGCCACTGGTTTGATAGTTTAAGTGATATTAAAATTACCCTGGAAGAATTTGCCTGCAAGAAAAATATTACTGAACCTAAAGATTAATTGCTTATAACAGAAAGTTCCGTTCTTCTGTTTAATGCTTTTCCTGTTTCAGTAGTATTATCAGCTAATGGTTTTGTTGCGCCAAAGCCTTTGTAACTTAACCTTGTTACATTAATTCCTTTACTTAATAAATATCCAACAACTCCTTTTGCCCTGTTGTTAGATAGGAGTAAATTATCTTTTGCTAACCCTACATTATCCGTGTAGCCGCTGATTTGAATTTTTAATTTCGGATTATCATTTAACAGTAAAACTATTTTATCCAGCTCCGAAATGGATTCAGTTTTTAAATCAAATTTCTTTGTGTCGAAGAAAATATTTTTTAAAACAATGGCAGCTCCACTTTCTAATGATTGCAATGGAATGTCTTTGTTATAAACAGAATCTACCGGGTTGCTGCGGAGCGAAAAATTATCGGAATAAAATAAATAACCTTTGCGGTTTACATTAAAAGCATAATCTTTTCCCACTGGTAAAGTGGTTAAATAATTTCCCTCTTCATCAGTTTGTATTTTACTGATAACGTTGCGGCTTTTTAAATTAATTAACTCAACAGAAGATGGAAGTCCGGCTAAAGTTTTTTTATCAAACACTTTGCCTTTTACCCATAGTGTTTTTAAAGGACGAATATCTTCTCTCAACACAAAACTGTATAAATCAAGTCCGCCTTTTCCTTCGCCTTTGTCGCTGGCATAGTAAGCAGTTTTTGCATCAGCAGCAACAATTAAAGAGCCTTCATCATCAATAGTATTTATTGGGTAACCAAGGTTTTCTGACACCTGCCACAAGCTGTCGTTTATTTTTTTGGTGTAAAATAAATCGGTTGATCCGTAACCCGGCTGTCCGTTGCTGTTAAAATATAATGTTTCATTATCTGCATGCATAAAAGGGCAACTTTCATCGCCACTGGTATTTACAGCCGGGCCTAAGTTTTGGGGGCGGCTCCACTTGCCTGTTGGTAAGCGGTGTGTTACCCAAATATCCCTTCCGCCAAGGCCACCACTAATGCTGCTGGCAAAATAAAGGTCTCTTTTATCGGGAGATAATGAAGGTGATGATTCCCAAAAATCTGTATTCACCATCGGTCCTAAATTTTCGGCCTCACTCCATCCGTTTTTTGTTTTAAAAGAAATATAAAGATCACAACTTCCCTTTCCTTCAGGATAATTGCAACCGGTAAAAATTATCCATTGCCCGTCTTGCGAAATACATTGTGCGCCTTCGTTTAAATTGGTATTTACTTTGCCTGCTAAAGGTTTTGCTTTGCTCCATTTCCCATTTATAAAATTGGTTTCATAAAAATCTTCATCACCACCAATGCGGCGTGTTAAAACCATTTTACTGCCATCAATAGTTAGCGAAGGAAAATATTCCAATGCAGATGAATTAATGCTGTCGCCTAAATTTTGTGGCGCAAAAACATAATTCTTTACAATATGTTCTTTATCATATTTTACTGCAAACCCGTAAGTGTTTTTTCTGTAATTACCTGCTTTAATACTTTGCGAATTTAATTTATCGTTGGTAAGAAATTTATTTACTGCATCTAATGCCTGTTGAAATTTTCCTGTGCCTGCAAGCGAAATAGAAAAGGGCAGCAGGTAATCTTTGGGATAAATGGAATCCAGTTGAAATGCAGTTTCAAAATTAATAACCGACGAATCGTATTTTTTTAAATTAGCATAAATGCCGGCCCTTGTTAAAAAAGCATCAACTAATTTGGGATCTATTTTTAAAGCTTCCTCAATATGCTTTAGCGATGCAGTATAATTTCCAGCAGTGGCTTCTTCATAAGCCAGCCCGTAAATTTCGCCAGCTTTTTTATTTACTTTTTCAGGTTCGTACCATTGGGCCACACAATTATTGTAAGTAATTAATGCAATACTAAGTGCAAGAAAAATTCTAAGGATATTTTTTTTTGTAACCATCAGTTTTATTTCAATAATTGAAGGTAAAACGAAAACATATTTGTTTTAGTACCACAGCACTAATTATAACATTTTATATATAAAGAAAAAGCAGGAATTTAACAGTAAAACTGTTTTATGGAACATTAATGTATTTATGAATTTGCAAGCTTAATTCCCATTTAGGGTTTGCTTTTATGTATTCAATAATTAGTGGAGTAACAATAGACGCTTTATCCAACTCTGGTTGTAAAAATAATTTACAGGAAGGTGAAACTTTTGCTGCATACTCCTCGGCCCAGTCGAAATCACTTTTATTAAACACTACTATTTTTAATTCATTGGCAAATGGTAAAATTTCTGGCAGCGGCGCTTTAAATTTTTTAGGCGATAAACAAATCCAATCCCAACTGCCGCTTAATGGATGGGCACCCGATGTTTCAATATTGGTTTCAAAGCCTTTTGATTGTAATGCAGTGGTTAGCGCATTTAAATTATGCATCAGCGGCTCACCACCAGTTATAACAACCAATTTTGCTGCCGTTTTTTCTACATTCGATATTATATATTCGATATTATGTTTCGGATGCTTCTCCGCATCCCAACTATCTTTTACATCGCACCACACACAACCTACATCACATCCGCCCAGTCGAATAAAATAAGCCGCTTTTCCCTGGTGAAAACCTTCACCCTGCAGCGTATAAAAATGCTCCATTACAGGCAGCTCAACTTCTAAAATGTTTTTATTAATCATTATTAATTATCCATTATTCATTACCGCAGCATTGTAAGTATTCATCATCAATGCACCAATCGTCATTAATCCTACACCGCCGGGCACAGGTGTTATATAACTGCATTTGGGGGCTACGTTTGCAAAGTCAACATCTCCTTTAATAGCAAACCCACTTTTTTTTGTGGCATCGGCAACTCTTGTAATACCCACATCAATTACTACAGCGCCATCTTTAACCATATCGGCTTTTAAAAAGCCGGGTTTACCCAATGCCGCCACAATAATATCTGCCTGTAAACAAATTTCTTTTAAATTATTAGTGCGGCTATGACAAACCGTTACCGTACAATTTCCAGGATTGGTATTCTGGCTTAATAAAATACTCATTGGCCTGCCTACAATATTACTGCGGCCAATCACTACCGCATGTTTGCCGGCGGTTTCAATTTTATAATGCTCCAGCATCAGCATTATACCATAAGGCGTTGCAGGAATAAATGCCGGTAAACCCTGCACCATTTTCCCAATACTTACCGGGTGAAATCCATCTACATCTTTATCGGGATTAATTAAATTGATAATTTTCTCTTCACTTATTTGTTTGGGCAATGGCAGTTGTACTAAAATGCCATCCACATCAGCATCGTTATTTAATTTTTCAATTGCAGTAATTAATTCCTGTTCAGCAATATTTTCATCCAGCCTCAGCATAGTGCTTTTAAACCCAATTTCTTCGCATGTTTTTACTTTGCTGGCCACATAAGTTTCGCTGGCACCATTGGTGCCAATTAATATAGCAGCAAGATGCGGCACTTTTTTGCCTTCTGCTTTCAGGATTGCAGTTTTTGTTTTCAACAAATCTTTCACCGATTGTGAAACTATTTTCCCATCTAAAATTTGCATGGCGCAAAAGTAATTAACTAATACCGATTTTAATAAAACCTCCCACATGGTAAACATTTAATATTTATACTTATCTTGACAAAATAAACCAGCAACAGCTTTGAGATTTAAAAAACAATTCGCAATTACCCTTATTGGTTTTGGTGTTTTTAATACCATGCAGGCCCAGTCAGTTCGTTACTCTGTTGCTTTACCTTACATTGGTTTGGGGGCCTACTCCACCCAGCAAAATGATCCGCTTTCTTTTACTGCAAACCAGGCGGCACTTGCAAAAGTTACGCAAGCGGGCGTTGGTATTTATGGCGAGAGAAGATTTTTACTGGCTGCAATTAATTCTTACACGGTAGCAACAGCAGTGCCAACCAAAATGGGCAATTTTGGTATTCAACTGAATTATTCAGGGTTTAAAAATTTTAATGAAAGTAAAATAGGGCTTGCTTATGCAAGAAGCCTCGGCAAAAAAATTGACGTGGGCATTCAGTTTAATTATTACGGGTATCGAATTCCTGCATACAATACTGCATCCACCATAAATTTTGAAGCCGGGGCCATTATACAATTTACAGAAAAATTAAACGGAGGCTTTCATGTATATAATCCTGTTGGAGGAAAACTGGGCAGCTCTGAAGAAAAATTAGCAAGCGCTTATAAATTTGGCTTGGGTTACGATGCTTCGGAAAACTTTTTTATCTGCAGCGAAATAATAAAGGAAGAAGATAAACCAGTGAATGTAATTGCAGGCATTCAGTATCATTTTGCCAAAGAATTTTTTGCAAGGGCAGGTTTTATGAGTGCATCTTCTACGGCTTTTGCAGGTGCAGGTATCGGTTGGAAAAATTTGCGGCTCGACGTAGCAGGTAGCTATCATCCGCAACTGGGATTTTCGCCGGGTATTTTGTTAATTGCAAATTTCGGAAAAATAAATTCGGCAACCAACCATGCTGATTTACACGAATAAAAAAAGAGTGTTTCTGTTACAAAAAAAAAATATTAAAAATTTAAGCTGCCCATTCCAGTTCCCTCTCTTCTGGAGAGGGGTTGGGGTGAGATTTTTTAACCAGCTCAATTGATTCTATTTAGCATTGTTGTAAATATGATTTTGTTAATTTTTTGCTTTTCATAAAAGAAAAAATGAACCTCACCTGTACGTCATATCATTGTTCAGCAAGAGCTTTTGTAGCCAAGCCCTTTTATTTATTCATTGCTTATTGCAAATTAAATATTGCTTATTGGCTGTTGCCGGTTGCCTTTTGCCTTTTACCATTTCTTTTATTATCTCAAACCACCGAAACCCCGGCTACCGAACAGCAATTAGAAAACATTACAGAAAATAACGAAGATGCAGAAACAGAAGACGATTATTATCTGCAGCAAATGCAGCAGTATATTAAAAATCCTATAAACTTAAACACTGCCGGCGAAACAGCATTAAAAGAATTGCGGATATTAAACCCCATACAAATTCAAAACCTTATTTTATACAGGAATTTGTTTGGAAAATTTATAAATATTTATGAATTGCAGGCCATCCCGGCATGGAATATCGAACTCATCCAAAAAATACGGCTCTACGTTTCTGTTAGCGATGAAGTTAAATTGATAAACAGTTTACGTAAACGTTTAAGCGGCGGGGAGCACAGTGTTCTTGTAAGAGTTACACAGACATTGGAAAGATCAAAAGGTTTTTTAATTGATTCATCTTCTGCAACCAATTTTTATCCCGGCTCTCCACAAAAATTATTGTTGCGTTATAAATACCAGTTTAAAAATCTGTTACAGTATGGCATTCTTGCAGAAAAAGATGCAGGCGAACAGTTTTTTAAAGGCAAACAAAAGCAGGGATTCGATTTTTATTCCGCACATTTTTTTGTAAGAAATATCGGAGTAATTAAATCATTGGCATTAGGAGATTTTACAGTTAACATGGGGCAGGGGTTAACCCAATGGCAAAGCCTTGCTTTTAAAAAAAGTGCTGATGTGATTAATATAAAAAGAGAGGCTGAAGTTTTACGGCCATATAATTCAGCAGGCGAAATAAATTTTCACCGTGGCGCAGGCATTACCCTTCAAAAAAGAAATGTACAAACAACATTTTTTACTTCGTATAAAAAAATAGATGGCAATTTTGTAGCAGATACTTCACAATCCCGGGAAGATTTTATTTCATCTTTACAAACATCTGGCTACCACCGCACCAACAGCGAAACAGTTGACAAAAGTATTCAGCAGCAACTGGCATTTGGCGGTAATATATCTTATCAACACAAAAAACTTCATCTTGGCATTAATGGGATTCAATATAAATTCAAATTGCCATTAAAAAAGTCTTCGGATCTGTATAATCTTTATGCATTAGCTGGCAAAGATTTTGGCAATTACAGCTTTGATTACAGCTATACTTATAAAAACATACACCTGTTTGGCGAAGCTGCGGCAACTAATAATATGTACAAAGCATTTGTAAACGGTATTTTAATAAGCACTGCATCATCGGTAGATATGAGTTTTTTATACCGCAATATTTCTAAAGGCTATCAATCACTTTACACAACTGCATTTACCGAAAATACTTTTCCCACTAATGAGAAGGGGTTTTATGCCGGACTTTCCATACATCCGGGCAGCATTTGGCGGGTAGATGCTTATGCCGACTTTTACAAATTTCCCTGGCTAAAGTTTAGGGTAGATGCGCCATCAACCGGTACCGATTATTTGGTACAGCTAACTTACAAACCAAATAAGCAGTTAGAAATTTACAGCCGTTTTCGCAGCGAATCAAAAGTAATAGATTTTAATCCTGGCCAGCTTACTTTGTCGCCTGTAGTTGCTCAGCCAAAGCAAAGCTGGAGGACACAATTTGTTTACAAATTAAACACAGATATAACCTTAAGAAATCGTGTAGAACTATTATGGTTTAATAAAAATACTTCCCGGCAAGAGCAGGGGTTTCTAACCTATTTCGATTTTTTATACAAACCCTTGCTAAGGCCATGGTCGGGTAACCTGCGCTTTCAATATTTTGAAACAGATAGTTATAACAGCCGCCTTTACGCCTACGAAAACGATGTTTTGTACAGTTATTCCATTCCGGTTTTTTACGATAAGGGGTTAAGGTATTATGTAAATGCTAATTATGACGTTAACAAAAAGCTATCGATATGGTTAAAATGGTCGCAAACCGTTTACAAAAATAAAACCCTTATTGGTAGTGGATTAGATGAAATAAAAGGCAATAAAAAAAGCGAAATAAAATTACAGGTCCTTTTTAAATTTTAATATTTTTTGTTATTTAAAGCAGCTTTTTTAGTTAATTTGTTGCCTATTGTTACCCTGTAAACAAACTATTTATTTGTAGATTAAAATAAAATGTTAATTTTATTTCATAGTTTTGTTACGGCTCAAAATTTACCATTAACTAAACAAATTTTTTTATCTAAAACGTAAAAACAATTACAATGAGAAAAATTGTATCATTATTAACTGCACTTTTGTTCTTTTCTGTTGTCGCTTTTGGGCAAACAAGAACTGTATCAGGTACAGTTCGCAGCGCCAACGGTGATGTTCTCCCCTTTGCAACAATTACAGAGGTAGGAACAAAAAATGGGACTAAAGCAGATGCAAATGGTTTTTTTACTCTTAAAACCAAAACAGATTCTAAAATCACCATTTCTGCAACAGGTCATGAAACTGTTACGGTAGTACCTGGTGACAGGGATCAGTCCTACACTTTAAATGCTTCTGCAGCCAGTACCAATTTAACTGAAGTGGTAGTTTCTTCCGGTTATACCAAAAGACAGTCTAAAGAAACTGGTTCTGCTTCTTCAACTATTAATGTTAAAGAGCTAAATCAGGCATCTGTAGTAAACCCGGCAACAGGATTAACTGGCAAGGTGGCTGGCTTAAATATACAAACAGGCGATAATAGCGTTAACCCACAGGTACGTGTTACTTTAAGGGGTAACCGTTCTATATTAGGCAATAATGAGGCGTTAATTGTTGTTGATGGTAATATTGTAGATAATGCCTTTTTAGCCAGGTTAAACCCGAGTGATATAGATAATGTAACCATTTTAAAAGGTGCAGGCGCATCTGCAATTTACGGTTCTGATGCATCTAATGGCGTTTTTGTTGTTACTACTAAACGTGGCAGCAACACCAAACCACGTATTCAGTTAACCTCTACAGCACAATTCGAAACAGTTTCCTACTTGCCAAAATTACAGGAGCGTTTTGGTTCTTTTGGTGGTGAGGATACTACAAATAACAAACCTGGGTTTGTGTTTTTTCCAGGCGACCCTAATCCGTTATATTATTCTTACGAAAACCAAAGTTATGGTCCTGAATACAACGGGCAAATGGTTCCATTAGGTATGCCGGTAAGGGTGTACAGGCCAGACGGTACTTTTTACCTGAGCCAAAAAATGGTTCCTTATTCACCTGTTAAAAACGGTAAGTTTAATGTTTTTGACAAAGGGCTTACTTTACAAAATGGTGTTTCTTATTCTGCCGGAAATGATGGAAGCAACCTGTTTTTCAGTTTCCAGAATGTAAAAGTAAATGGTGTTGTTCCAAAAGATAAATCTCAAAGAAACTCATTAAGGATTAATGGTAAAAAAACTTACGGAAAGTTTAGTATAGATTTTAACTCCAACGTAACGTTTGAAAAAATTGATCAGACAGGTGGTTCATATACACAGGACAGGCCATTTTACTGGATGGTAATTAACCAGCCACAACATGCCAATATAAACGATTACAGGGATTGGAAAAATGATCCCCATGCTAATCTTGACGGATATTTTAATGCATATTATGGTAACCCATGGTGGCAAATTGACGAATCAAGGCAGGTTACCAATAATACCTTTACCACAGGTAACTTAAAACTAAACTACAATATATTGCCTTGGTTAACTGCTTCTTATACTGTTGGTTATTCTAATAGAAATATAAACTTTAAAGCAACAAAAGGGGGCTATAAATTTGCAGACTGGGCAATTGCCGATGCATGCCAGTGCGGATCAATACCTTTAGCAAAGGTAGTTGAAGCAACAGTAAATGATATCTCTACTCAACAAAGCAGGCTTAATGGCGATTTTACCTTAATTGCTTCTAAAAAAATTGGAGATTTTAAAAGTACATTGTTATTAGGTAATACCGTTTGGAAAAAAGTTACAAAAAGCATTTCTACAGGTGCCAATGCCCTGGTTTTTGCAGGCATTTACAATATCAGTAACAGGTTAGGAGAACCTATTTCAAACAATTTTTTAATTGAAGAATCATTAATGGGGCAGTTTGCCGATTTAACTGTTGGGTATAAAGATTTTGCATTTATACATGGTTCAGTTCGCCGTGATCAATCTTCCAAGTTAAGTTCTCAATTCAGAACCTTTGTTTATCCTGCAGTTGATGCATCTTTTGTTTTTACTGATGCTATTCCCGGTTTAAGAAATAACAGGATACTAAATTTTGGTAAAATCCGTGGGGGTATTGCCAAAGTAGGACAGATTAGTGTAGGTCCTTACAGTTTAGATAATACACTTGTACCCAGTGGTGGTTTCCCTTATGGCAGCCAGGCAGGTTATACAGTTCCGGGGCAAACTAATAACCCTTTGTTAAAGCCTGAATTTACTACAGAAAAAGAAGTAGGTATTGAACTTGGGTTTTTAAAAAACAGGATTCAGTTAAATGCCAGCTATTATGATCAAAAAACTATTAACCAAACTGTACCCAGGCAAATTTCAGCCTCAACTGGATATACAACTGCATTAACTAATATAGGCAGTATGACTAACAAAGGCGTTGAAATAGAATTACGCTTAACACCATTATTAAAATTAGGCGCTGTAAACTGGAATATTTCCGGTAATTATACCAGAAATAAAAATGCTATAGGATTTGATTTACCTGGAGAAATTCTTATAGGAGGAAATTCTTATGCTATACCTGGTCAGGCTTATCCATATCTGAAAGGCTTAGATTGGAAAAGAGATCCCCAGGGAAGAATAATTGTTGATGCAACAACTGGTTATCCAACCAGGGCTACAGGAAATGTACCCTTTGGAACTACAGTTGCTCCCACAAGAGTTGGTATAACTAATTCAGTAACTTACAAAGGATTTACTTTTAATGTAGTTGCTGATGCAAGGTTTGGTGCTGTTATCCTGAATGATGCAGGCGGCGATTTGGATTTTACAGGTATTTCATGGTACTCAGCACAAACTGGACGTACACAGTTTATTATCCCTAACTCAGTTGTTGAAACTGCCCCGGGAAAATTTGAAGCTAATACCAGTGTGGTAACAAAAAATGGCAATCATTCATTTTGGGCCGGTACCTGGAATCAGGCTGATGCTCCTTATGTAAACAGCGCTGATTTCTGGAAAATAAGGGAGATATCATTAAGTTACGATTTCCCCCGTTCGTTATTCAAGAATGGCCAGGGTATTCAGGCAGTAAATTTTACTATCAATGCAAGAAATTTCTTTATGTTCCGTGCAAAGGATAATATTTGGACTGATCCTGAGTTTTCGAATGCTGGTACAGGTAATGCAGTAGGTACAACTGATATAAGGCAAACACCACCTACACGTGTATTTGGTGCAACTTTAAATGTTACATTTTAATACTTAATTAATAAAACATTATTAAGTACATTTAAAAAAAACAAACATGAAAATGATAAATAATAAAATTAAAAATATTGGTTTAGCAACTTTATTAACTGCTTCTATATTTTCCTGCAAAACCAATCTTGATATTAATGTGGATCCTAATAATCCAACATTAGTTACGGCTCAGGCCAGCTTAATATTGCCAGCTGCTTTGCAAAATACAGCCAATTTTTATAACAGGCCAGCTACAAACAACAATACCTTTGCTTTTGCATCAATATGGCTTGGGCACAGCAGTTTTAGTGGTAACTTCTTTATTTCTCAGGAAGCATTGAATTATACGTTAACCACCAACTTTGGGGAAGGAGCATGGACAATAGCTAATGACAATAATACAGATTACGACCTGATTCAAAAATTGGGTGCAGCGAAAGGAAATCCAATGTATGAGGGTATTGGCAAATTAATGAAGGCGTATAATTACCAGACATTAGTTGATTTGTATGATAATATACCTTATACAGAAGCCCAGCAGGGTGCTGTTAACCCTACACCAAAATATGACAATGGTAAAGCTGTTTACGAAGCATTAATGACTGATATTGAAAGTGCAACCACACTTATTAAAAATTCAGTAGCTGGTTCGGTAGGTACCGATGATATTATGTTTAAAGGAGATAAAGACAAGTGGGTTAGATTTGCCAATACGGTAAAATTGAGGATGTTATTACGCCAAAGTGAAAAAGCGGACAGGCAGGCCTATATTACCGCTAAATTGGCTACAATATCTGGTGGTTTTGTAAATGCAAATGTTACAATTAATCCCGGCTACCTTAATTCGGATGGTAAACAAAACGGTATATGGAGATCTTTTCATACAGCTACAGGTACCTATAATGGGGATTTTTACAGAGCTGGGGGATATACGGTCAATTTTATGAAGAATAATAATGATCCAAGGCTATCACGTTTATATAAGCCTAATGGATCTGGAAACTATGTAGGCGGATTTTTGGGGGCACCGGGTATTCCAAATGGTGGTCAAACCGGCACTTCAGAGTTTGGACCGGGTTTATTACAGGGACCAACTCAGGATGCTGTTTTAATGACTGCCGCAGAAAGCTATTTTTTACAATCAGAAGCTGCTTTAAGAAACTGGAGTATAGGTGGTGGGGCAGTTGGAGATGCAAAAGCATTATTCCAGTCAGGGGTAAATGCTTCGTTTGCATATTTAGGTGCAAATGGCGCAACAACTTATATGGCGCAATTGGGTAATAAGCAGGTTAATTGGGACGCAACTTCAAGTACTACTGAAAAATTAGCATTAATTATCCGTCAGAAATTTTTAGCTTTATCAATGATAAACGTATTGGAAACATATAATGATTACAGGCGTTTAGGGTTACCGGCAGATGTTCCTTTATCTCAACAGGCAGGTTCAAACAGGATACCGAACCGGCTGTTGTATCCTCAAAGGGAATATGATGTAAATGGAGCAAATGTATCGGCACAACCTGCTGTTACTGCAAACTCTAAAATATGGTGGATGCTGTAATACAACTGCAGAAGAACCATAAAATATTAAAATATTAAAACTAAAACAATGAAAAATAAATTTTTTAAAATTACGGGGTTTATTGCTTTTGCAGCAATGGTGATAATTTTGCCAGGTTGCTTAAAAGAGAATGACGCCACTTATACAGATTTTTCAAAAACCGGGGAAACTGTAATACTGCAAAATTCTGGTTTAGGTAACTTTAAGGCTGCTAATGTAGATCCTTACTCAGCAGATACTAACATAATAGAAATTGTAGCACAGCTAAATTCAGAATACACGATTGGTGCTGATATAAGTGTTACCATTGGTGTTGATGATGCAAAAAGAGTTGCTTACAATGCATCTACAACCCCTCCATCAAACTTTTTATTAATGCTCCCCGATATGTATAAAATAAAGGCAACACAATTAATAATAAAGGCTGGTCAAAGGTTGGCAAAAACAACAGTAGAGATATACTCGGCCAAAATAACTGCCCAGGATCCTGATAAAAGCTGGATGCTGCCTATTTCAATAACCAATGCTTCTGGCAAAACACTATCTTCCAATTTTAACACCATATACATTAATGTAATTGGTAATCCAATTGCAGGTCCTTATTTATGGGATTTTTACAGGTGGAACCTTTCGGCACAACAATCTGCTCAACCACCAACACCTCCCAATGGCGGAACATTCCTTAACAACCCAACAACATTTGTTCCTGTAAATGGTACTTCTATACTTGTGGCCAGCGGATATTTTATACAGCCTAATTATTTGTTGAGTTTTACGAATACCGGTGGTGTTTTAACCAACTTTACTGCCGTTATCGATAAACCGGATATGGATGCTTTAATTGCCGCCGGTGTTACGGTGGTTGATGGTCCCAATGTATTAATAGCGGATCCAATTACTAAACGATTTAAATTACATTACCAGGTTTTTAACGGAAAAATTCGGGTTAGCTCACAATTGATAAATGTGCGGACGGGTGAAATCGAGGAAAATTTGCAGAGCGAGAAAGATACTGCAGATGTTTTTTCAATGCAGGATGCAGTTGCTGAGGACTTGGGTAACAGATTGTTGCAGCAATTGGGCAAAA